>CAJBMR010000476.1 GCA_903954205.1 uncultured bacterium
GACGAGGTGGCGGTGATCTCGCGCGAGGGTGTCCCGGACCGTCGCTACTTCCGCACCCCCGCCACGGCGCCCGGGCCGAGCGGTCCGCAGATGCTGCGCGCGATCCGGACGATCCGATCCGACTCGCTCGGCTTCCTCGAGCAGATGGCCCGCGCCTACGGCCCGGTCGTGCAGTTCCCGATTCCGTCACCGCCGACCTATCTCGTCTCCGATCCGGAGGCCGTGCGCCGGGTTCTCGTCACCCATGCGCGCGAGTACGACAAGGAGACGATCCAGTACCGCTCGCTCTCGCTTGTCACGGGCGAGGGCCTGCTCACCACGTCGGGTGAGGTGTGGCGCCGACAGCGCCGGATGGTGCAGCCGGCCTTCCACCATGAGGTTCTCGAAGGGGTCGTCGGGCATGCTGCGCGAGCGGCCGACGAGCTGATCTCGCGCTGGGGAGATCTCTCGCGCGGCGCGGTCATCGACATCGATGAGGCGATGATGCGCGTCGCGCTCGAGACGGTGGGTGCATCCCTCTTCGGTACTGATCTGTCAGGGGATGCCGATCGGCTTGCGCGCGCCACCATCGAGGCACTCGATGTGGTCGTTGCCCGGGCCCAGGTGCCCGTGCAGCCACCCGACTGGCTGCCTACGCGACCCACGCGCCGACTCCGCGCGGCGCTCGTGCAACTGGATGATGCTGTGGCCTCGATGGTGGCCTCGCGGCAGCGCGCGGCCTCCGCGGATGAGCCGTCCACTCTCCTGGACCTGCTCGTCGAAGCAGCCGCGGCCGATCCGCCCATTCCCGCTTCCGAGGTGCGCGATGAGCTGGTGGCCTTCCTCGTCGCCGGGCACGAGACGACCGCGAGCGCTCTCACGTGGGCGCTGTGGCTGCTGGCCGGTGATGCCGAGGTGCAGGCAGAGGTGACCCGGGAGCTCGACGAGGTGCTGGGGGAAAGGGCTCTGACGTACGCCGACCTCGATCGACTGCCGTGGACGCGCGCGGTCTTCGACGAGGCGATGCGGCTCTATCCGCCCGTGTGGCTGGTGTCGCGTCACGCGAAGGAGGACGACGTACTCGCGGGCCGTGAGATCCCGGCCGGATCGCTGATCATCATGACGCCGTACATCGCGCAGCGCGATCCTCAGCTCTGGGAGGCCCCCACGGAGTTTCGGCCACAGCGCTTCCTCGACGGCCACCGGCGCGGTGCAGCGGGTGATGCGGTCTTCTGGCCCTTTGGTCTCGGGCCGCGCATGTGCATCGGTCGTGACTTCGCCTACGTCGAGGGGATGGCGGTCCTCTCCGTGCTCCTGCGGCAGATCGCGGTGTCGCGCGTTCCCGGTGTGGTGCCGCGCCCGGCCGCGCTGGTCACCCTGCGCCCGGCCGACGCGCTCCCGCTGGTCGTGCATCCCCGGGGTTGATCGAGCCCTCCTGGGTGCTGGGCGTCTGACCGAGCGGGGGAGCCTGGATCAAGGGGAGCTAGTGCCCCTCGCCACCTATGCGCACCATGTGTGTGCGGGTCGCGCAATAGGTCGTCGCCCCTGGCGTCCGTGTGTGATGGGATCGCGTCGTGCGCATCACCACGCAGCGCTTGGCGCTCTCGACCCTCTCCGCGCAGGAGTGGGCCGAGGTCGCTGACTGCGATGTGCCGAACGCGGCACCGGACTACCCCACAGAAGGCGACCTCGTCGTGGCTCGACTCATCGCGGCTGGCGACTGGCCCACTGACCAGTGGGGACCGCTGCAGGTACGCCGACTTGCGGACGGCATGGCCATCGGCGGCGTGGGATGCAAGGGCGCCCCGGACGATCGGGGCCGCGTCGAGATCGGCTACGGGCTCGCGGAGTCTGCACGCGGTCAGGGCTACGCGACCGAAGCGGTCCTCGGCCTGCTCGACTGGCTGGCCGAGCAGGGTGTGAGCGAAGTCGTCGCCGAGTGCGATCCCGGCAACGCGCCGAGCATCGCGGTGCTGCGCCGGTGCGGTTTTGAGTCACCGGGCGCGGAGGGATTGTGGTCTCGGCGGGCTAGCCCCGCAGGATCTTGATGACGTCGTCGTGCAGCAGGGCGTTCGTCGACAGCGACACCGGGCCACCGGGCGCTCCGGCCTCCACATTGTCGAAGCGCCCACCGGCCTCGATCACGATCGGGATCAGTGCGGCGGCGTCCCAGAGGCTGAGCCCCACCTCTGCGGCAATGTCGACGGTGCCCTCGGCCACGAGCATGTGCGACCAGAAGTCGCCGTATGCGCGCGTGCGCTGGGTGTCCGCGATGAGCGCATCGAAGGCCCGACGGTCCCACCCTTCCGGGTCGCTGTAGGAGAAGGACGCGTCGGTGAGAGTGGGGACCGCGCTCACGTGGATCCGTCGCGGCTGCGGTGACTCCGGTCCGGTCGTCCACGCGCCGTGGCCGCGGGCCGCCCACCAGCGCCTGCCGAGGGCGGGGGCGCTCACCACGCCGACGGCGACACCGTCATCGTCGGCGAGCGCGATGAGCGTCGCCCACACGGGCACGCGGCGCACGTAGTTCTTGGTTCCGTCGATGGGGTCGATGATCCAGTGGCGGCCGGCTACGGCATCGCCGCCGTATTCCTCCCCGACGACGGCATCGTCCGGTCGCTCCGCGGCGATCATGTCGCGCAGCAGGCGCTCGGTGGACTGGTCGGCCTCGGTGACCGGTGTCATATCCGGCTTGGTGTCGATGCGCAGGTCGTGCCGCATGGCGAAGGACATGGTGATGGCGTCGGCCTGGTCGGCCATGGTCAGGGCTAGCGCCAGGTCAGCATTCGTCTCATCGGGAGTCGCCACGCCCACACGGTAGCCGGGTCAGCCGGTCCTGGCGTCGTAGCCTGTGCCCGTGACGGACACGATCTTCGGGCTGCCGACCCACGCACTCGTCGTCCACGCCGCGGTCATCCTGCTGCCCCTCGCGGCCCTCGGCGGCATCATCATGGGCTTCTCGCAGCGCTTCTCCATCCGCTTCGGCCCGGTCGTCGTCGCCGTGGCTGCGGTAGGCACCGTGTCGGCATTCGTCAGTCGCATCACGGGCGAGGAGTTTGCCGAGCGGGTGGGCAATCCCGAAGAGCATGCCGAGGCGGGCGAGTTGCTGCCCTTCATCGCCGTGGGCTTCTTCGTGGTCCTGCTCCTGCTGTGGCTGCTGGACCGCCGCGGTCGACGCGATCTGCTCACTCAGATCGTCGGTGTCGTCGTGATCATCGCGGCCCTCGTCCTCACCGGGTGGACCATCCGCACCGGGCACTCCGGAGCGGAAGCGGCCTGGAAGTCCATCATCGAGAACACCCAGCCCGGCTGACGTGTCGATGGTCCCTCGCCTGCGCGCCGGGCTGCTGCTGATCGCCACTCCCTGCGTCCTTGCCGCCTGCTCGTCGTCCGCTCCGTCCGCGACCGAGGCTGGCACGCTCCATGGTCCCTACCCGGTCGTGCGCTCAGTGGACGGCGACACCATCCGCGTGGACCGCGACGGCGAGGAGATCGTCATCCGCTTCATCGGCCTCGACACCCCTGAGACCGTCGCTGCGGACCGCCCCGTGGAGTGCTTCGGCCCCGAGGCGTCAGCACGCACCGCAGGGCTCGTCGAGGGCGGCCAGGTATGGCTGGAGTACGACGAAGTGTCAGGTCTGACCGACAAGTACGACCGCACGCTGGCCTTCGTCTGGCTGGACCAGCAGACGATGCTCAACGAGCTCCTTATCCGCGAGGGCTTCGCGGAAGAACTCACCTACACCGACGGCTACGCCCATCAGGCTGAGTTCCGCGCCGCGGAGGAGGCGGCGCGCGCTGCCGGGTCGGGCCTGTGGAGTGCCTGCGCAGGGGTGGCGCAGTGAGCACCGAGGGTGGCATGAAGGCCGTGATCGCGGCTCTGCTGGCCAATGTCGGCATCGCGGTCAGCAAGTTCATCGCCTTCGCCTTCACCGGTTCGTCGTCGATGCTCTCGGAGGCGATCCACTCCGTCGCCGATTCCGGCAACCAGGTGCTCCTCCTCGTGGGCAACAAGCGGTCCAAGAAGGCACCCGATGCCCAGCACCAGTTCGGCTACGGCCGACGCCGCTATGTCTACGGCTTCATCGTGTCGATCGTGCTCTTCCTTGTCGGTGGGCTCTTCTCGCTCTACGAGGGCTTCCACAAGTTCCAGCACCCCGAGGACCTCTCGGATGCATGGATCGCCTTCCTGGTCCTCGGCATCGCCATCGTGCTGGAGGGCTTCAGCTTCCGCACCGCCGTACGCGAAGCCAATCGTGCCCGCGGGAAGCGCTCCCTCTTCCGCTTCCTGCGTGATGCGCGCCAGCCGGAGTTGCCCGTCATCCTGCTGGAGGACCTCGGTGCCCTCGTGGGCCTGGTCTTCGCGCTCTTTGGAGTTTCGATGGCGGTGGTGACCGGTGACGGTCGCTGGGACGGCCTGGGTGCCATGGCTGTCGGCACGCTCCTCGTCGTCATCGCCATCTTCCTCGCCTTCGAGATGGCGGCGATGCTGGTGGGCGAGAGCGCCCTGCCTGAGGAGGATGCCGCTATCCGTGCGGCTCTCGCTTCATCACCCCTCGTGGACCGCGTCATCCACGTGCGCACCCTGCATGTGGGGCCGGACGAGTTGCTCGTCGGAGCCAAGATCGCCATCAGCAAGTCCGACACGGGCGCGGAGATCGCCGCAGGAATCGACGATGCCGAAGCGCGGTTGCGCGCCGCGGTGCCGAGCGCCGTCTACGTCTTCCTCGAGCCGGACCTCGATCGCACCGCTCGCAGCGCAGACTAAATCGGGTCGGCGCCCGACTCCTCGTGGGTGGGCGTCTCATCCGACGCGCCTCGTGAGTTGAGCAGGCGTCGCAGGGAATCCAGGCGCGCCTGCAGATGCGCGTCACTGCGGACATAAGCGTCCAGGCCGCACTCCTCCTCGTCGTGCGTGCAGCCGCGGGGGCAGGCGTCCAGTCCGGGGGCCAGGTCGTCGAAGGCCCGCACGACCGTGTCGAGTGAGACATGTGCGAGGCCGAAGGAGCGCACGCCGGGGGTGTCGACGATCCAGCCACCCTCGGGCAGCGCGAGCGCGACAGCCGAGGTGGAGGTGTGGCGGCCGCGGCCGGTGACGTCGTTGACCCGGCCTGTGGCGCGATCGGCTCCGGGCACGAGGGCATTGACGAGAGTCGACTTGCCGACGCCGGATTGCCCGACGAGCACGGTCACCTGATCGCGCAGGTGGTCGCGCACGGCATCGAGGTCTGCTGCGACGGGAGCCCTGTCATCTCCGCGAGCGACGGCGACGGCGGGCACGTCGAGGGCGGCGTAGGCATCGATCACCGGCTGCGCATCGGCGAGATCGGCCTTGGTGAGGATGAGCAGCGGTGCGATCCCGGAGTCGTACGCCGCCACGAGTGCACGATCGATGAAGCCGAACCTCGGCTCGGGATTGGCCAGCGAGGTGACGATCGCGAGCTGATCGGCATTGGCGACGATGACGCGCTCGACAGGATCGGAGTCATCAGCGGTGCGGCGCAGGACGGTGGCGCGATGGTCAATGCGCACGACGCGTGCGAGGTCGTCGACACCGCTGCCTCCGCCCGTGAAGGCGACCCGGTCGCCGACGACCACACCCTTGCGCCCGAGCTCGCGCGCCTTGACCGCGAGCACGATGGCGCCCTTGTCGGAGGCGAGGGTGAAGCGACCGCGGTCGACGGCGACCACCATCGCCGGCGTGGCATCGGCGTGAGCCGGGCGGTCCTTGGACCGCGGGCGTGACTTGCCGCGGGAGGGGCGGACGCGGACGTCGTCCTCGTCCAGATCCCGACCCGACCTGCTCATGCGCCCGCCGTGAGCATGCGCTGCCACATGCCGGTGAAGTCGGGGAGTGTCTTGGCGGTCGTGCCGATGTCGAGGATGCGCACGCCGGGCACGACAAGGCCGATGACGGCAGCCGCGGTCGCCATGCGGTGGTCGCCGTAGGACGACACGGTGGCGCCGTGCAGCGTCGAGGGCTCGATCGCGAGTCCGTCATCGGTCTCGCGCGCCGATCCGCCCAGTGCGGTGAGCATCTCGGCGAGTGCGGCGAGACGGTCAGTCTCATGGCCGCGCAGGTGTGCGATGCCGCGCAGTCGCGAGGGTGTTGCGGCGAGTGCGGCGAGCGCAGCGATGACGGGCGTGAGCTCACCCACCTGGCCGAGGTCGACGTCGATGCCGCGGACGGCGCCGGGCCCGGTGACGGTGAGCCCGTCGGCGTGCAGATCGACGTGCCCGCCCATCTCGGCCAGCAGGCCGCGCAAGTCGTCGCCCGCCTGGGTCGTGTGCCGGGGCCAGCCGGGGATCGTCACCGTGCCCGCAGTCGCCATGGCGGCGGCGAGGAAGGGGCCGGCGTTCGACAGGTCGGGCTCGATGCGGCGATCGACGGCGCGGAGAGCAGTGGGGGCCAGCGACCAAGTGGCGGTGTCGGCGTCGAAGTCCACGTGCACGCCGTGCTCCCCAAGCATCTGGAGCGTCATGGCGATGTGCGGCTGGCTCGGCAGATCGCGGCCGGTGTGCGTGAGTGTGAGCCCTTCGTCGAAGCGCGCCGCCGAGAGGAGTAGCCCGCTGACGAATTGACTCGACGCCGACGCATCGATCTCCACCGCACCGCCGCGCACGGCCCCGGTGCCCTCGATGCGCAGTGGCAGGAAGCCGCCGGTGTCGGTCACGGCGACGCTGAGCGCGCGCAGGGCATCGAGCATCGGGCCGAGCGGGCGCTCGCGAGCGCGCGGGTCGCCGTCGAAGTCGACCGAGCCGATCGCCAGCGCAGCGACGGGCGGCAGAAAGCGCATGACCGTGCCAGCGAGGCCGACATCGATCGAGACATCTCCGTGCAAGGGGCCGGGCGTGACCTGCCAGTCGACGTTGCCGACGCCGTCAGTGCCGACCTCGCGGATATCGACGCCGAGTGAGGTGAGGGCCTGAGCCATAAGGCGGGTGTCGCGTGCGGCGAGCGCCGCCGACACGGTCGACGGCCCGTCTGCGAGGGCAGCGAGCACGAGGGCGCGGTTGGTGGCGGACTTGGATCCGGGCACGGCGACAGTGGCCGAGACAGGCCCGGGCGCGGTGGGGGCCGGCCAGGCGTCGGTCACATCGCTCACGCTGCGAGGGTATCGGGGAAAGGCATGGGGCAGGCTTCTCCCATGTGCGGGAGGTATGCGGCATCGCGCGAGCCGGCGGCGCTCGTGGAGGAGTTCGGCGTCGAGGTGCCGCCGACGACCGACCTTCCCGCGCGATTCAACATCGCGCCAACCAATGAGGTCTACGTCGTCCGTGATGGCAAGCCCGATGAGAGCGGTCACCACCCGCGCCGGCTCGACGTCGCCCGCTGGGGGCTGGTGCCGTCCTGGGCCAAGGACCCGAGCATCGGCAACAGGATGATCAATGCGCGCGCGGAGACTGTCGCCGAGAAGCCGTCGTACAAGCGCGCGCTCGCATCGCGCCGCTGCCTGCTGCCGGCGGATGGCTTCTACGAGTGGCAGGCGGCTCCGGAGGGTGCACTCACGGCGGCGGGTAAGAAGCCAGCGAAGCAGCCCTTCTTCCTGCACCCCGCGGACGGCACCGGCTTGGCGATGGCCGGGCTCTACGAGTGGTGGCGCGACAAGGAGATCGAGGACGATGAGGATCCGCGCGCCTGGCTGCTGTCGACGACGATCATCACTACGGCGGCCCGCGACAACGTCGGGCAGATCCACGACCGCATGCCCATCGCGGTGCTGCCCGAGCAGCGCGCGGCGTGGCTGGATCCGCAGACTCCGGGGCAGGACGTGCTCGCCGAGCTGCTGGCCCCCACGCCCGGAGGCTTCTGGGACATCTACCCGGTGTCGACCGCGGTCAACTCGGTGCGCAACCAGGGGCCGGATCTGGTGAAGCCCTTCGGGGAATGACACCGTCGGTCCCGACGTTTACGCCCTCGTGCTGACTAGTCAGGCGTCGATGCCCCCCGTGGAGGGACTGCCTGCCGTACGGGCCAATCTCGGGCCCGCGGGGGTCGGCGTACCCTCGGCAGTGATGGATGAGGCCCAGGTTGATGATGCCGTGGTCGCCGTGATCGCGGAGACCGACGAGGAGCGCGCCGCGCGCTTCGAGCGTGACGCCCTGCCCTACCTCGACCAGCTCTACGGCGCCGCGATGCGGATGACCCGCAATCCGGCCGATGCCGAGGATCTGGTGCAGGAGACCTTCGTCAAGGCGTTCGCGGCCTTCGAATCCTTCACAGAGGGCACCAACCTCAAGGCGTGGCTCTTCCGCATCCTCACCAACGCCTTCATCAATACCTACCGCAAGAAGAAGCGCCAGCCGCTGCAGACCGACACGGACGACCTCGACGACTGGCAGATGCGCTACACCCAGGCCTACGCCACGGGGCAGTTGCGCTCTGCGGAGGCCGAGGCGCTCGATCGGCTGCCCAACGACATCATCAACAACGCGCTCAGTGATCTGCCTGACGAACGCCGTATGGCGGTCTACCTCGCCGACGTTGAGGGCTTCTCCTACCAGGAGATCGCCGACATCATGGAGACGCCGATCGGCACCGTGATGTCGCGCCTGCACCGCGGTCGCAAGCAGTTGCGCTCCTCGCTTGAGGACTACGCCATCTCCGAGGGCTACCTCGTCCCGGACGGGGGTGCGTCATGAGCGAGTGCGATCCCTGCACCTGCGGAGAGGCGCTCTCGCGCGTCTACGACTACCTCGATCAGGAGCTCGATGCGACCTCGGCGGTCGCCATCGCCGGGCACCTCGAGGCGTGCCCGCCCTGCGCCGAGCAGTACCGACTCGAGCAGGTCGTCAAGACGCTCATCCAGCGCACGTGCTGCGAGGAGCGGGCCCCCGAAGAGCTTCGCGTGCGGATCGTGGCCCGGATCTCCGAGGTGAGGATCACCTACCGCCGCCAGCCCTGAGCCGCCCATGTGCCACGATTGCGGCCCCGGGAGGAACGACCCCGGTCAGGACCATGGAGGAGTCATCATGAGCAAGCGTGGCCGCAAGAAGAAGGCTCGCAAGAAGAGCGGCGCCAACCACGGCAAGCGCCCCAACTCCTAGGCCATGGCCGCGGAGATCCGCGCCGAGATGGTCGCCCAGGTCCACTCGATTCTCATCGAGCCGGGCACTGATGTCGCCGTCGGCGACACCGTGCTGCTCCTGGAGTCCATGAAGATGGAGATTCCCGTCATCGTCGAGGCGGCGGGCACCGTCGTCGACATCCCGGTGCGACCGGGTGATGTCGTGCACGAGGGCGATCTCCTCGTCACCCTTGCCCTTACCGCAGGCTGATGCCGCGGTCTCACGTCGTCACCACCGAGGACACCGCTCTAGCACTGGGCAGCGGCGACGTGTCCGTGCTGGCGACCCCGCGCCTGATTGCCTGGCTCGAGGCTGCGACGGTCGATGCGTGCAACGATCTAGCGCCTGACGAGGCCAGTGTGGGCACCCGCGTCGACATCGAGCATCTTGTCGCCTCTCCGCTCGGCGCCCGCGTCGACGCGGTCGCGGAGCTCGTCCATCGCGATGGTCGTCTCCTGCGCTTCGCCGTGACCGCACACCACGATGTCGGCGGCGGACCCGTCCTCATCGCCCAGGGCCAGGTCACGCGCGTCGTCGTACGCCGCGAGCCCTTCCTCGCACGGGTCGGAGCCGATCTCATCATCCGTGAAGCGCTGCCGGAGGAGCTCCCCGCGGTGGGTGACCTCCGTGTGAAGGCCTATGTCGCCGGCTACGGCATGGCGAAAGATGAGGTGGCCTACGCCGCCGTGCTCCGCGACGCGCCCGGGCAGGCGGCCCAGTCGCAGATCCTGGTCGCCCTGCGCCATGGCGAACTCGTGGGCACCGTGGCGATCGTCCCGGCCGGGTGCCCGCTGGCCGAGGTGGCCCAGCCCGGTGAAGTGGAGTTCCGCTTCATGGCGGTCGCGCCGCACGCCTGGCGGCAGGGCATCGCCCAGGCGCTCGTGGAAGCGGTCATCGACCGATCCGCTGGTCAGGGGCTGGTGTGCACCGTCATCGAGGGCAACGAACCGGCGGCCGACCTCTATTTCTCCCACGGCTTCATCCCGGTCCCGGCCCGTGACCACGTGCCCGTGCCCGATGTGCGCCTGAGGGTCTTCACCCGCCCAGCCGGGTGGGTCCCGGGGGCGGCCCCGTGATCCTTCTGTTACATTTCCTCAGTCGGCCCCCCAGGCCGGCCGCCCGGGCACGCCGAGTCCTGCCCGCCCAGGGCGCACCACCGCGGGCAGGAGCGGGGGACCCACCGCCGGGGCCAGCAGGCTCCGGCACTGACCGGTCAGCACCATCGGCCGGTCTTGGGGTGAAGCAGCAAGGCCCGGCACCGCCGGACCGAGCAGCCGGCGGGCGCATGAGGCCTGCCGAACCCGACAGCTGACCCCGCAGGCGACGGAGGACTCATGACCGCAGGTCTGCGTCGATCGCTCGCACTTGCGACGACTCTCGTCGTTGCCGTCGTCACCCTCGCCGTCGTCCCGGTGGCCAGCCAGGCGGCGCCCAGCTCTCCCCGCACCCCCTCCTTCGCGGCGGATGCGCCCGAACTGCGCACGGGGAGCAAGGGCGAGGCGGTCAAGGTCCTTCAGAAGGCCCTCGGCGTCAAGCCGGCAAGCGGCTACTTCGGGCCCGTCACACGCATCGCGGTCGAGGCGCTGCAGACCGACAACGGTCTCGAGGCGACCGGGGTCGTCGGCCCCGAGACCTGGTCCCTTCTCGGGCGTGACATCGCACGCGAGGCCTCGCAGGCCGATGAGACCTTCGGTGACAAGCAGGTCGATGGTCGCTACTGCCCCGCGGTCGACTTCCGCTGGGGCGAAGGTCTGGGCGCCGGGCGCAATCACATGGGCTTCGACCTCCTGGGCACGCGCGGCACGCCCATCTATGCGGTGGACGCCGGGCGGGTCACCCGCAGCGGCTACCAGGGCAATGGCGCGCTCGTCCTCGATATCACCGACAAGAAGGGGTCGATGTGGTTCTACGGCCACTTCGACAAGATCTACGTCGGCGAGGGTGATGCGGTGAAGGCTGGTCAGCTCATCGGGACGATGGGCGACACCGGCTCCTCCGGGGCCGTGCACCTGCACATCGAGTTGCGCCCGCGGGGCTGGTCGGGGTCGGCGCAGGATGCTGAGCCGATCATTCGCCGGCTCTGCGCCTAACGCGCAGCGTTACAGCAGCATCAGCTCAGCGCGTAGCGCGCAGCGTTACAGCAGCATCAGCTCTGCGCGTAGCGTTGAAGCGACATCATTTCCGCGAATGGCCACGGACCCGGATTGCTTCTCTGCTCAAGACGCCTTGAAGCCGTGCTTTTGCTCCGGGAAACGCGGGTCGGCGGCGTCTTGGGCTGGTCGGGGTCGGCGCAGGATGCTGAGCCGATCATTCGCCGGCTCTGCGCATAGCGCGCAGCCGTACAGCAGCATCAGTTCTGCGCCTAATGCGCAGCGTTTCAGCAGCATCAGCTCTGCGCGTAGCGCTACACGCCGGTTGTCGACCTCGGGTAGGCGACGTCCGGGTCCGTCATCACGTTGACGACATAGGGCACACCCGCGTCGAACGCGCGGTCGAGTGCCGGGCCGATGTCCTGCGGGCGCGTGATCGTCTCTCCGGCACCGCCGAGGGCACGCACGACCTCGTCGTACGCCGTCGGGCGCAGATCGGCGGCGACGTCGTAGCCGTAGAGGAATCGCATCGGATGGCGCTCGAGATTCCAGCCCGAGTTGTTGCCGATGACGATGACGGCCGGCAGATCGTGGCGCACGAGTGAGTCGACATCCATGAGTGAGAATCCCGCCGCGCCGTCGCCGAGCAGGAGCACGACCTGAGACGAGGGATGCGCCAGGCGAGCGGCCATGGCGTAGCCGGGGCCGGTGCCGAGGCAACCGTAGGGACCGGGGTCCAGCCAGTGCCCCGGACGACGCGGCTCGACGTAGCGCCCCGCGAAGGACACGAAGTCGCCGCCGTCGCCGATGACGACCGCGTCGTCGGCGAGCCGGGGCAGGAGTTCGCCGTAGATGCGAGCGGGATGAATCGGGTCGGCATCGCTGGCCAGGTCGGCGGCATCCGCCGCGATCGCCGCCTCGGCGCGCTCGCGTAGGCCACGCGCCCATCCGTCCACGTCGAGGGGATCACCGATCTCCTCGGCGAGGCGGAGGAAGAAGGCGGTGAGGTCGCCCGCTGCACTCGCGGCCAGCTCGCGGTGGCGGGCGAGTTGGCCGGGGGAGTCGGCGACATGGATCACGGGCGCTGCCGGATCACCGAAGTTGCCGTAGCCGAGGCGGAAGTCCAGTGGCGTGCCGACGACCATGACCAGATCGGAGCCGGCGAATGCTGCACCGCGTGCGCGCGTGACGAGCAGGGGATGGTCGGGAGGGAGAATGCCGCGCGCCATGCCGTTGGCGATGACCGGGATCCCGGTCGCATCGGCGAAGGCACGCGCCGCCGTGTCAGCGCCGTCCGCCCAGACGTCGCTGCCGAGCACGAGCACGGGCCGCTCAGCCGCACGCAGCAAGGTGGCGATCCGGGTGAGGTCGCCCTCCAGGCTCGCGAATGTCGGGGGTGCATCGAGCGCAGTGGGCGCCGCAGGAGTGAAGAGGATGTCCATGGGCACATCGACAAATGTGGGTCCGCGATGTGCCGTGCCCGCGAGCCGGAACGCAGCATCGACGGATGCTGCAACGGCCGCAGGGTCGTGCACGGTGGTCGCGGATTTGGTGACAGGTACCAGGAGCGGTGGATGGTCGATCTCCTGCAGCGCCCCGGAACCCCATCGCCCATCGGGTGCACGGCCACCGATGAGGACGAGTGGCGAGCCGTTGACCCAGGCGCCGGCCACGGCGCTCACCGCATTGGTGACGCCAGGGCCAGCCGTGACGGCGGCGAATCCCGGTGTGCGCGTGAGCTTGCCCATCGCTTCCGCGGCGAAGACGGCGGTCTGCTCATGGCGCACGTCGATGAGTCGCATGGGTCCGGTGCCCCCGGACTGGACCGCCGCGACACCTCCGACGGCCGCGTCGTAGAGCGGGAAGATGTGTGCCCCCGACAGCGTGAAGAGGTGCTGCACACCATGACGCGCGGCAGCGCGAACGGCTTGGGCGCCTCCGTGCTCAGGCTGAGGGGCGCTGTCGTCAGCGGTCACAGGATGGCGAGCGCGAGCACGCTCACGCCAAGGGCGACGAGCGCGACGATCGCGGTGACGGTGATGAGCGTCTTGTTCTGCACGGTGCTCCCTTCGATGCCGGCAGGCTATCGGGCCCGGTCGCGGACCCGCTCGGCCGACCGCCTAGCCTGCGCGAGCATGGGGAGCCTCGACCGCATCGCGGAGGAGCGGACCGACCTGGCGTCGGCGGAGGTGGAGCATCTGCAGGCACTGGTGGGCGCCTGGGGGCTTGTTGCCGATCTCGCCATGAGCGACCTGGTCCTGTGGCTGCCCACCTGGAATGCCGGTGGATGGATCGCCGCAGCCCTCGTTCGGCCGGCGACTGCTCCGACCGGGGTCCCCGAGGATGTGGTCGGCACCTTCATCCCACGGGGGCGCCAGGGGATGCTCGACCGCGCGGCGGCTTCGGGACGGATCGCGGCCGATCCCGGCGGCGGCGAGGTAGTGCCCATCCGTGCCGGTGAGCGCGTCGTGGCGGTGATCGAACGTCACGCAGCCACGCGGCGCTCGGGGCGACTCGAAGAGGTCTACCACGATCTGGCGGAGCGCCTTCTGGTGATGGCGAGTGAAGGAAACTTCCCTCCGCGCGACACCGACTGGGCGTCGGGGTCAGCGCCCCCGCGCGTCGGCGATGGGCTACTGCTCATCGATTCACAGGGACGAGTGCGATTCGCTAGTCCTAATGCGGTGTCGGCGTTCCGACGACTCGGCCTCGCACGTCCTCTCGAGGACGCCGACCTCGCGGCGATCGTCACTCGGTTGTGGCATCGCCCCGGACCCGTGGATGAGTCCCTCGCGCTCGCAGCCGGTGGCCGCATCGCCGCGGACGCCGAGGTCGAGAACCCATCGGCATGCGTGACGCTTCGATCGCTTCCCCTGGTGCCCGGTGGCCGGTCTGAGGGCGCGATCGTCCTGGTCCGCGACATCACTGACCTCAGGCGGCGCGAGCGAGCACTGCTCAGCAAGGACGCCTCCCTTCGCGAGGTGCACCACCGGGTGAAGAACAACCTGCAGACCGTGGGCGCCCTGCTGCGCCTGCAATCGCGCCGAGTGCAGGCGGATGAGGCGCGCGAGGCACTGGCCGAGGCGGGGCGGCGCGTGGCAGCGATTGCCGCGATCCACGAGGTGCTCGCCCAGGAACCCGGCGACCGGATCGACTTCGATGCCGTCGTGGATCGGATCCTCGCCGTGGAACGCGACCTCGCGGGTGCCTATGCGCCGGGTGTGACGATCGCGCGAGAGGGTTCGATCGGTGTCGTCGCCACGGAACTTGCCAGCCCACTTGCGATGGCTGTCTCCGAACTACTGCACAACGCGGTTGAGCATGCAGGTGCCTCGAGCATCACCGTGACGCCATCGCGCACATCGAGTCACGTGCGGATAGAAGTGAGCGATGACGGTCGAGGTCTACCCGACCTTTTCGATGAGGGGCTGGGCCTTCAGATCGTGCGCTCACTTGTGGAGCAGGACCTGCGCGGTGAGTTGGAGTTCTCAAGCCCTGGGTCAGGTGGCTGCGTCGCCGGCATGAGCGTGCCCAGCGTGGGGTAGGTGATCAGGCGGTGGTGCGCGCGCGTAGACGAGCGTTGCGGCGCTTGAGGGCGCGGCGCTCGTCTTCGCTCAGACCGCCCCAGACGCCAGCATCCTGGCCGGTCTCGAGGGCCCACTGCAGGCACTCGTCGATGACGTCGCAGCGACGGCAGACGGCCTTGGCCTCTTCGATCTGGAGGAGGGCGGGGCCGGTGTTGCCAATGGGGAAGAACAGCTCGGGGTCTTCGTCACGGCAGGCACTATCGTGGCGCCAGTCCATGGTTCCTCCTCGCCTCGTTCCCTGCTTGTGACGACGTTCACGCGCGCTCCCGAGGGGTGCAGCCGTGAGGCCAGGGTGCGACTGTGACGAACGCGGCCGGGACGTGCCCGGCACCTAAGGGTCGCAGAGACGAGGGCCTCCCACAAGGCGAAACGACACACCGGATCGCGTGTGTGACTGTTTGCTTGATCACATAAGTGGTCAAAAATCCGTGCCCGTCCGTTTATAGGACGGCGTACAACCGTGCTGGCGCGGTCTCGTGCCGCCCTAAGCCACCACGGTCAGGGCATCCGGATCCGAGGCGAAGTCCACCCGCCGGACGTCGCCTAGGCCCTCCCCGTCGATCTGCAGTGCCGTGGGGCGGCGGGCGTGGACCGTCAGCCGCGGCAGGTCGTGGGCGACGGTGAGGCTGCGGGTCGTGGAGCCTGCCCGGCTCCCCGCCACCATCCGCCGGGCTAGGCGCAAGGCCGTGCCCAGGGCCATGCGGCGTACGGCAAAGAGGTCGAGCCCGGTGGAGAAGGAGGCGTCCGGGCACGGAGCTATGGGTAGCGCGCCGAAGTAGGTCCAGGGGGAGGTGTTCTGCACGATGGCGACGAATACGCCGGGCACGTTGTCGGAACCGTCTCCGGGCAATTCGACGTCGAGCGCGGGCTCGCGGCGATTCGTGCGCCAGAGGAACTGGCGAATGGTGGTGGTGAGGTAGCGCGTGGGCGTGGCCTCGTGCCCTTCTGCACGGGCCTCCTCCATGGCCGCGATGATCTCGGCATCGAGCCCGAGTCCGGCGTTGGCAAGGAACCATCGCGGCTGCCACGGCTCGCCCTCCCACGGCGTCACTCGGGCAATGCCGAGGCCGATACGACGTGAGCGACCCTCCCGCAGAGCCTGGAGGATCTCGCCGGTCGCCTCGACGGGATCGGCGGGCAGCCCGAGCGCGCGCGCTGCGACGTTGGCGCTGCCGCCCGGGATGATCGCGAGCATGGGGCCGTCTGAGCCGCCACTGTCGAGCGTGGCTCGGCCTTCGCCGAGCAGACCGTTGACGGTTTCGTTGACCGTGCCATCCCCGCCGAGGACGCACACGAGATCGGCCTGCTCAGCCCGGGCGCGCCGGGCGATCTCGGCGGCGTGGCCCCGGTGCTCGGTGCGGATGATCTCGAGGTCCACCTCGTCGGCCAGGGCGTGGACGAGGACGTCGGTGACGCGGGGCGAGGTCGTGGTGGCGTGGGGGTTGACGATGAGGAGGCCACGCACGAGGAAACCCTAGTCGTCCTAGTCTGGGCACATGGTCGATGGCAGGACGAGACCGGTGACGTCACTGGTCATCGGTGCCGGGGTTGCGGCGATCGAGGGCGTGGCCCTGCTGGCCTACGCCGCCTACATCGCTGTGCAGGTTGCCCGTCTGGGCATCACTGGGCCTGCCGAGGTGTCTAGTCCGGTGGCGGTCGGGCTGGAGATCACGATCTTCGGTCTCCTCGGAGCCGCCATGGTGGTTGCCGCGCGTGGCCTGTGGCGCGCACGTCGCTGGGCGCGCAGCCTTCTCGTCGTCGGGCAGTTCCTTGCCCTTGTCGTGGGCGTGCCCTTGGCGACCGCAGAAGGCGGGGTCGAGCGCGGCGCGGGGATCGCCCTCGTCGTGCTTGCAGTCGCGGGCATCGTCGCGGCGTTCTGGCCAAGCACGACGGCTGCCGTCGCCGACTCCTAGTCCGACGTCGAGTCCGACGTCGAGTCCGACGTCGAGTCCGGCTTCGAGTTCGACTCGCCGGCCGCGGCGAGGCGATGCAGTGGCTCGCCCGTCACCCGATACACCGTCCACTCGTCCATCGGCTCTGCTCCGAGTGAGCGATAGAAGTCGATGGCGGGTGCGTTCCAGTCCAGCACCCACCATTCGAAGCGCCCGTAACCGCGCTCGACCGCAATGCGCGCCAGGGCTGACAGGAGTGCCTTGCCGTAGCCGTGCCCGCGGTGCGATGGGCGGACGTAGAGATCCTCGAGATAGAGGCCATGACGCCCGAGCCACGTGGAGAAATTGCGAAACCACAGCGCGAATCCGACGACGTCCCCGGTGCGGTCGTCCACTGCCATCAGGGCGAAGACAGCCGGATCCGGGCCGAAGAGTGCCTCGCGCAGCAGGCCTGGGGTGGCAATGACCTCATTCGGTGCCTTCTCGTAGGCGGCGAGCTCGTGGATCATCGCGAGAATCTCCGGGACATCAGTGGGCGTTGCTTCGCGAATGGACATGACCACATTCTGGTCAAGGTGCATTTTGATCGGTCAAGAACCCCGGATGACCGGAGATTCAGCCGCTGTTCCCATGCTCGGTCGTCGTGTCGGGAAGGATGTGCGGCGTATAGTCGCTTGTGGGTCGGGGGACGTGTCGGGGTTGAATCTCCGGGGCAGTGATCCACCTAAGCAAGGATTGGGGATCACCACGATGTTTGTCGAAAGGCGTGCATCTGCGTGGCGCTCCATTGACGTGGAAGTCGATGCGTGGCGACGCGAGGACACGATTTGGGATCGCGATGTGCTCTTCGCGCTCTTGGAGACGGCAGGCTCGAACGCAGCGCCCTTTTCCTCAGCCAAGACCCTGGTACGCCGCATCGTTCCGAGTTCACGATTGCACTCCGCAGAAACGGTCGGTGTGTCAGCGCAGGGAAGTCTCAGGCGTGGCTCCACCGACAGCCCTGATGTGGAGCTGCTCGCTTGGGCTGTTGGCTGCCTCTGGGGGCAGGACACCGTCGCCTCGGCTCTGATCCAGGGCATCCCCATTGCTCGATACAGAGGGCAGGACGGGTCTACGAATGTCCACGCGATTCTCCCGATCTCTCGTGCGTCGGCTCCGCTGGAGGTAGTCGCGGTCTCCCTTGAAGCACTGGATGCGGAGGATGCGATCGGCTGGGTATCTCGCCTCACGCTCGTCCGGCACCTGTGGTCCACGGCTCACCCTGAGTCCGCTGCCGACGACCTGGACTTCGCTGATGACGTCGGTGACGATGACGTCGCTGTCCTCACGCCGAGACAGCAGGTGATCCTCAAGGCGATGTCGCTAGGACGGACCAATGGCCAGATCGCTCGCAGCATCGGCTTCAGCGAATCCACAGTGAGAGTGGAATCGATGGCCATCTACCGCTACTTCGGAGTGCACTCGCGCCTCGAGGCGGTGGCGGCAGCTCGGCTCACGGGGGAGTTGCTTGCGCCAGAGGACATCCCGCATGGCTAGCCACCCGGCGCGTAGGTTGTCCGCGGCTCAGCGCAAGGCGTTCCTTCGGAAGGGGCTCTGCGGTGCCTGATGACGTGGACCGCCGGTCGGGGCTCGTTGCTCGGCTGGGGCCGGGCGATCCCCACTCCCTCCTCCAACGACTGTGCCGCCTGGCCGTCACGGAGGTGCCCGTCGACGGTGCCGTGATCGGACTCCAGGTGGCGGGAGTGCCGGAGGGTCCGCTCGCTGCGTCTGACAGTTGGGCGCTCGACGTAGCCAAGGCTGAGTACGCGCTGGGTGAGGGACCCACCTTCGATGTGGCGGCGACCAACGAGCACGTCGAGGCGTCCAGTGGCGATGCCATCGAATTCCAGCACTGGCCGCAGTACGCCCGCGTCGCCCACGAGATGGGCGTCGCCGCAGTCTTTTGTTTCCCGCTGCGCATCGGCAGGGCGCGACTGGGTGCGCTCAGCCTGCTCAGAACCCAGCCGGTTGAGTTGGACGACAGTCAGTACCTCGACTGCTTGGCGCGGGTCGACATCGCAACGCATGCGCTCATTTATGTCCAGGCGGGACTCCAGGGATCTCAGTTCGAGTCCCTCCTGGCGCATCGAGACGTAGACCGACTTCGTGTCCACCAAGCCACGGGGATGATCTCAGGGATGCTGGACTGCACCATTGAGGATGCCCTGGCGCGCATGCGCGCGCGTGCATTCGTCGATGGGGTCACGCTATACGAGCTTGCTTCGCGCATTGTGGCGGGCGAAGTCAGATTTGAGGAACCGTGATGGCTCAAGGGCTTTGTCCATTAACACGTGAGGGGCGTGTGTCATGACTGAGATAAAGCGGTCCGGCAGTTACGACGCGGAGTTCGCACATGTCATGGCGGAGGCCGTGCGCACGCTCGCATCGGACTTCGAATTCTTGGACCTTGCCCATCAGCTGACCGTCTCGACCGCCAGTCTGCTAGGTGCTGGAGCTGCGGGGGTCATGCTCGAAGACGCAACCGGCCGCCTGCAGGTCCTTTCCGCATCGGACGAGGACACGCGCCTTCTGGAGATCTTCGAGCTTCAGCGTGAGGAAGGGCCGTGCTACGAGTGCTGGCGCTCGGGCACCGTGGTGACTGCTCCAGACATTCTGACTGGCGACCGCTGGCCCAGTTTCGTCAAGGAGGCCCGCACCCTCGGGTTCGTCTCGGCTGCAGCGGTCCCCCTGCGCTTGCGGGCACGAGTCGTGGGCGCCCTCAACGTCTTTTGGACCACTCCCTGGACAGTGTCGGCCCAGGACATGGACGCGGTCCAAGCACTGGCGGACGTCGCCGCGGTCGGCCTCGTGCAGCAGCGGCTCGCACGGGAGTCTGGTGTGGTGGCCGAGCAGCTTGGGAATGCCCTTCACTCTCGGGTCACCATCGAGCAGGCCAAGGGGCTCGTGGCGACCAAGGCGCATGTCGACATCGATGACGCCTTTGGGATTCTCGAGGCATATGCGGTGGCGAGCGGGAGCTCAGTCGTTGCCGTCGCTCAAGACGTGGTCGATCGAATCATCACCTGGCAGGACGGTGCGCTCCGACCCGCTTAGTGCCACGGGGCAAGAGTGCGTCGCGGCGCCCTGGGGGTGGTGAATGGATATCCAGCCCCTCGCGTCAGAGAACTTTCTTTCTTTCGTAAATCTTGCAAGTGTCTAAGTATGGTCACCCGCGCGCGTGTCGGTCCCCGGCACCGGAGCGGAACCCATGATGCTGAAGGCGCGCGCCGCGACTCGGGTCGGAGGTAGTTGCCTGGACAGTGTCGTCAACTCGGGGGAGTGGGGGTTCGCGTGAGGAAGTGCACTGTGCCGTGGGATTGGCATGAAGAGGTGCTCCCCGACGACGCTTGGCGTTGTACTGGCTCGGGCTGGGAACTTTCGTCGCTCCTCGGCCTGCTGGCCTCGATGTCATCGGAAGCGAGTGTCGACGAAAGGCGCGCCGATCTCATCGGTCGGATCGTGCCGCCGGGATGCATGCGCGAATTGCGTATCGCGCAGGTGGATGCACACGATGCACTCCTGCTGCCCGCGGGTTCTCGCGTGACCTCGGACCTGGTCGCTTGGATTCTGGAGTGCATCTGGGGGACATCCTCCGGCCTCGAACTCCTCCGCGAGGGACACACCATCGTCCGCGTTCGCGGCGAGAGGAGTGAAGCTCCGGCATATCTGTGCATTCCCCTGCGCTCTGACGGGGGCGTCCAAAGCATTGTCGCCTGCAGCATCACCGCATCGAGCCGTAAGCAGGCGCTGCGGATGGCTGCCCGTCTCACCGTGCTTTCATCACTCGTCCCGTTCTCGGATGGTCTTCAGTCGCGAGCAGCCGACCAGTTCTCATGGGGAATGGCTCCCACGAGCTCCCTCACCCCTCGCCAGGTGGAGATCCTGCGGTGGATGTCCGAGGGGATGACGAATCGCCAGATTGCGGCGCGCATTTGCTTCAGCGAGTCCACGGTCCGGCTCGAGTCGATGGCGATCTATCGGCTCCTGGGCGTGCGCACCAGAGGTCAGGCGGTGGAGGTTGCCCGCCAGGCCGGCCTTTTGTCTGAACCGATGGTGCCGCTGGGGGCCTAGCTCAGGCCCCTCGCGGGAGCCCGCTGAGTTTGATCACCTTTCGGGCGTACTCCCGGCAGCCTTCGGGAGACATGTGAACGCCGTCAAGCGTCCATTCGGGATGGCTTGCGCTCGCGGCGTTCCAATCCATGACCCGCCCCTCCGCCTGCCGCCCCACCACGTTGCGAATCGAGGCATTGGTGCGCTCCTCGAAGGAGAAGCCGCCCCACTCTGGGTCGGGAATCTGGATCGTGGCCCACACGATCCGTTGGGATGGCCCCATGAGTTCTAGGGCCTTCAGGATCTGGCCGTCGACGATTCCTGTCTCCGTGCCCACGTGGATGAAGACGGCCGCGTGATCCCCGGCCGCTTCCTCAAGGACTGTGAGCAGATCTTCTGCCGATGACATCTTCATTGGGTACACCGTGACGCCGCGCTCGCTCAGGCACTCGCGCGCATCGGTCATCGCGTCGTCGCCGAAGGCAATCACTCCCTGAACTCCTTGCCTCGGCGCAGCGGCCGCGGCAGCGATGGGCAGGCCGGGCTCGGGTGGTGCTGCTTGCTGGACGAGTAGCGCACTGTCCTGGGTGGTGTCCTGCCCCGACATCACCCATGGCGTGAGCGCGCCGAGCGCCAGCGATGCGCAACCCAGCGCGACGATTCCACTCCACCGCAGCATGGTGGCCTCAGGCCGCGCGTGACAGCGCCGTATGGGTGAACCACTCTCGCGTCAATGCGGCGGCGTGCTGAAGGGTGCCGGGTTCTTCGAAGAGGTGACTCGCCCCGGGAATCACCTCCAGTGTGGCGGCGCACCTGAGGCGCCCGAGTGCTTCGCGATTGAGGCGAAGGACTTCGACGTCATCGCCCCCGACAATGAGGAGCGTCGGTGCCTGGACTCGAGGCAGGGACGGAGCGGCGAGATCGGGCCTGCCACCGCGCGAAACGACGCTGCGCACCAGGTCCGGGCAGCGCGCCGCGACGGTGAGGGCCGCAGCGGCGCCGGTGCTGGCGCCGAAGAGTGCCACGGCAAGGTGCTGAGTGCGCGGATCTCTCCGTGTCCACGCGAGAGCCCCTTCGAGGCGGTCGGCCAAGTGGTCGACGTCGAAGATCTCGGCCCGGTCTGCTGCCTCGTCCTCCGTGAGCAGGTCCATGAGCAGGGTGGCGATGCCACCATCTCGAAGGATGCGTGCCACTTCCTGATTACGCGGACTGAGACGACCGCTGCCACTGCCGTGAGCAAAGATGGCGAGCACTCGCGATCCCGCAGGGACATCGAGGATGCCGACGAGGTCGGCGTCGCCCACGGGAATCAGCACACCGACCCGCGTCGATGCTCCCAGGTGCGCGAGGACCTCGGCGTCGGTGACCTGCGTGAAGTCGTCGTAGTGATCACCGACAGCCTGGAAGTCGCTGGGCGTCAACAGGCAGATGACC
>CAJBMR010000477.1 GCA_903954205.1 uncultured bacterium
GGGATCCCTCCCCACGCGCCGATCATCCGATCGGCGATCGAGCGCGGGATCCCGCAGTGGGGGGAACTCGAACTCGCGTGGCGGATCCGCGCGCCCGAAGGCGCCGCACCCTGGCTGTGCATCACGGGCACCAACGGCAAGACGACGAGCACGCTGATGCTCGATGCGATCCTGCGCGCGGGTGGCCTGGAGTCCACCGCTGCGGGCAATGTGGGCGCCTCCCTCGTCGATGCGGTGCGCCGGCCAGAACTGCAGGTGATCGCCACCGAGGTGAGCGCCACCCAGATGCCCTACGTCACCTCGGTGTCGCCGTTGTCGGCCGCGTGCCTCAATCTCGCCCCCGACCACCTGGACTTCTTCGGCACGATGGAGGTCTACGCCCACAACAAGGCGCTCGTCTACCGGCACACGCAGGTCGCCGCGGTCTACAACGTCGATGATCCCGTCACCGAGCAGATGGTGCGTGATGCCGATGTCATCGAGGGTTGCCGGGCCGTCGGCTTCACCCTCGGCATCCCGGGCCTGTCGATGCTCGGCCTCGTCGACGACATCCTCGTGGACCGGGCCTTCATCGCGGAGCGCGCGTCTGCGGCCCAGGAGCTATGCACGGTGGGGGATGTGCCCAACTCCTCGCCCGCCAATGTCGCCAACGCGCTCGCAGCCGCTGCGCTCGCCCGCTCCTTCGGTGTGACACCGGGTGCTGTGCGCGAGGGCCTGCGCGCCTTCACCCCCGCACCGCATCGCATCGCGGTCGTCGGCGAGGTCGACGGTGTGCGCTACGTCGATGACTCCAAGGCGACCAACACCCATGCAGCATCCACTTCTCTGCGCGCCTACGACCCGGTGGTGTGGATCGCCGGGGGACAGGCGAAGGGTCAGTCCTTCGACGACCTCGTGCAGATGGTGGCGGGCCGGCTGCGGGGCGTGGTGCTCCTGGGTGTCGACCGCGGGGTGATCCGTGCGGCGCTCGAGGCGCATGCTCCCGGCGTGCCGATCATCGAGGTCACCGACTCCTCGGCCGAGGCGATGACCGAGGTCGTCGGCTCAGCGGCTCGGCTGGCGCAGGCCGGTGACACGGTGCTGCTGGCACCCGGCTGCGCGTCGTGGGACATGTTCCGCGACTACGGCCACCGCGGCGATGCCTTCGCCGACGCCGTCCGGGCCCGCGCCTGACCCGCGCGGTGGTCGCCCGAGTGGCAGGACACGGCGTCATCGGTCAGTTAGGTTGACGGGCAACTGACTCGTTGGAGGCTGGTTATGGGTTGGCGAACGGCTGCTTCGATCACGTGCGCTGCCCTGGTGGCGCTAGGCGCCCTCAGCGGGGCCTCCGCCTCTGCAGCGCCGGCTCCGGCGCTCGGCACGGGTGAGCGCACCTGTGTGCTCGGCCCCAAAGCCAACTGCCGTGACATCGTGCATAGGTGGACCGCCGCACATCACGGAAACCTCTCCGGTGCGAACTTCGCGCGCGCGGAACTGCACGGTGCCGACTTCCGCGGTGCTCGACTCGACCGCGCGAATCTACGGGGCGCGGTGCTGCGTCACGCCCGCCTTCACGATGCGTCCCTTCGCAACGCGAATCTTGGTCCGGTGGTGGCGCGAGGCCAGGGACTCCGCTCCGCTCCGACCTGTGCTCCCAATTGCCAGGGTGCAGATCTGTACGCGGTGAACCTCACGGGGGCGGACCTCGCCAATGCCAACCTTGAGTACGCGAACCTAAGCGTGGCAACCCTCAC
>CAJBMR010000478.1 GCA_903954205.1 uncultured bacterium
CAGCGATGCTGGGCATCTGTCGGTGGTGCAGCATCGGCAGGGCGTTGACAAAGCCGTTGGTCTCGCTCGGCTCGCGCAGCGTGACCTTGGCGGTGGCCAGTCGATGGTCGTACGCCGCGAGCGACGCACCGAAGGTTCCACCCGGTGCCACGCGCGGCGCTGCCAAGCCAACGTTCATCGCGCGCGTGACGTAGATGCTGCCGAGCTTCTTGGGGTAGCCCTGGAACCAGCCGCGCCCGATCGCGAAGTCGGTCGTCACCCAGATCAGCACGCACCGGCTGTACGTCGTACCGGCGTACGAGCACCGCACCACGGCGAAGGCCTCGAGGTACTGCGAGCGCGAGGGGTCGAGAAGCTCGCGGCCCTCAGCGCTGCAGGACTGCCAGTCGGCCCAGATGAAGGCGACGGCGCCGGGGTCCTCGGGAGCGAGGTCGACATCGGCAGGAAGAAGGGCGCGCACCCGCTCGACGTCGGTGCGGTATTCGACCGTGAGCAGGGTGCCCGAGTAGTGCCAGGGCATCTCCGGCACGAGGGCCGAGCCGCCGTCGGGGGTGTAGGGAGGTAGGAATCCGGCCACGGGGTGAGGCTAGCGGAGATTCATTCGGGCCCGAACCAATCTGGCGAATGTGCTTGACCTACCGGGTGGTATGCGTCACCCTCACGTTCATTCGGGGCCGTACGATCCGGCCCCCTGAGCGGAGGGTGCACCCATGGCCGACCTTCAGCCGGCTCCTGCCGAGACCCCCGGGACGTCCCTGCGCAAGGGCCGCATCGGGGTCATCGGCATCGTCTTCTTCGTCATCGCTGCGGCCGCGCCCCTGGTGGGCATGACCGGCGCCGTGCCTGTCGCGATCGTGCTGGGCAACGGCGCGGGCGTGCCGGGTGCCTACCTGCTGGTGGGGATCATCCTGCTGCTCTTCAGCGTCGGCTATTCGGCGATGAGCCAGCACGTCACCAACGCCGGTGCCTTCTTTGCCTACGTCGGCCGCGGACTGGGCATCAACGTTGGCGTCGGGTCGGCGTTCATCTCGCTCATGGCCTACCTCACCATCCAGCTCGCGATCTACGGCTTCTTCGGTGCCGTGATGGGCGGCATGATGTCCGCGCAGTTCGGCATCGAGTGGGCCTGGTGGGTATGGGTCCTCATCGCCTGGGCCCTCGTCCTCGTGCTCTCGGTCCTCTCCGTCGACGTGGGCGCGAAGGTCCTCGGCGTCCTGCTCACCCTCGAGCTCCTCTCGCTCGTCATCACGGCGATCGCCGTCTTTGTCAAGGGTGGTCCGGAGGGCATCAACCTCGCGGCGTCCTTCTCCCCGACCGCGGTGCTCGCCGGCGGTATCGGCGGCACGGCCGGCATCGCGCTGGCCTTCGCCTTCGCGTCGTTCATCGGTTTCGAGGCCACCGCCATCTATGGCGAAGAGTCGCGCGAGCCCAAGAAGACCGTTCCCCGGGCGACCTACACCGCGATCATCCTCATCGGCGTCATCTTCGCCTTCGTGACCTTCGCCATGGTGACCGCCCTGGGCTCGGCGACGGTCGTCGATGAGACCCTGGCTCGATCTACCGTCGACGACGTCCCGCTGCTGGATCCCGCGGCAGTGCTCTTCTCCATCGCAGGCCAGTACGTCGGCGACTGGATGGCGACGGTGATGAGCTGGCTCGTGCTCTCCTCGCTCTTCGCGGGACTGCTCGCCTTCCAGAATTCCTCGGCGCGCTACTTCTTCGCGATGGGTCGTGCGGGTGTCTTCAGCCAGAAGCTCGACAACACCAATCGCTTCGGCGCACCGGGCAACGGCTCGATCCTCGTGTCGGTGATCACTCTCGTCGTCACGATCATCTTCATCGCACGCGGATGGGATCCGGTGCTCAACATGTTCTACTGGTTCTCCGCCGTCGCGGTCATCGCGATCGTGCTGGTCGAGATCCTCGTGAGCATCGCGGTCATCGCCTACTTCCGCAGGACGAAGGAAGACACCCGCGTCTGGCACACGATGCTCGCGCCGATCCTGGCCGTTATCGGTCTCGTGCTGGGTCTCTACCTGCTCATGAGTCGCTTCGCTCTCTTCGCAGGTACGGCGGCCGAGGGCAGCGACCCGACGACGCAGGCATGGGCGCTCAACCCGCTCGGCTGGTTCCTCGTGCTCTCGCCGTTCGGCATCTTTGTCATCGGTGTCATCGTCGGCTCGCTGCGACGCAAGAAGGAGAACGTCGACGCCATCGCCGACCTCGTGAGCTGATGCTCGACCAGGTAGTCGTCTCCGAACGGGAGGACGCGCAGCGCCGGCAGGCATTCCCTGCCGGCGCTGCCGTCACTCTGGCCGACCTCGAGGACGCCGGCCGCGAGCACGTGCTCGATGAACTACGGGCGCGCGAGCCGGTGACGTGGCTGCCCGCGCTCGGCGGCTGGCTCATCACGGCCCGCGAGCCCGCGCGGCAGATCCTGCTGCCGAAGTCCGGTGCGACTGTCGAGGCTGAGCAGAACATGGTGCGCGCCTCACTCGGCCGGATGATGCTCACCGTCGACGGCGAGGAGCATGAGCGCTATCGCCAGCCCTTCGAGGTGCCCTTCCGCGCGCGGGAGGTTGAGCGCGAGTTCGGTACGCCGATCCGTGAGTTCGCACGCGAGTTGATCGGCCGAGTTGACGGGGAGACCGAGCTCACCGAAGCATTTGCCGCCCCCTTCGCTGTGGGCGTTGCGGCGCAGGTGATCGGGCTGCCGCTGGACGACGTACCCAGGATCGACGGCTTCTACGCGGCGTTCGCCGGAGCAATGGAATACACGGGAGATCCGGAGCCGCTCGCCCGCGCTGACGTTGCCCGAGGTGAACTGACCGCACTGCTGATCGAGGGACTCGCGCGGTCCAAGGTCGTGGAGGAGTCGAACCTCACACCCGAGCAGGTCGCGGCGCAGCTGCGCGTGGTGATGTTCGGGGCGATCGAGACGATCCAGGCGTCGGTGCTCACGACGCTCATGCTGCTCATCCACCACCCGGAGGCGATGGCCGAGGTGAGAGCGGATCGCTCGGTGCTCGCCGGTGCGGTCGATGAGGCGATTCGCTGGATGCCGCCGGTGGCCTTCATGGAGCGCTGGACGCAGGAGCCGGTGACGCTCGCGGGCGTGGAGATCGGCGAGCGCGAGTTCGTAGGCGTGTCCGTGATCGCGGCCAATCGCGATCCGAGCGTCTTCGAGGATCCCCTGCGCTTCGACATCCACCGTGCCAATGCCCGGCACGGCCTGTCCTTCTCGTCCGGTGCGCACCACTGCCTCGGTGTGCACCTTGCGCGCATGCAGACGGTGATCGCGCTGGAGGAGATGCTTGACGCGTGGCCGTCGATCGATCTGGTGTCGGTCACGCCGCCGAGCGGCTTCGCCTTCCGGCGCCCGGCCGACATGATCGTGCGGGTTTAGGGACTCTCGGTAGCCTGCACGCTGTGCCCCACTACTTCCTCGCCGTGCACTCCGACGAGGAGCGCCCTGCCATGTCGGCCGAGCGCCAGGAGCAAGCCTGGGTGGATACGGGAGCCTTCAACCAGCGCATGCGCGAGCAGGGGGCGCTTGTCTACGCGAACGGCATCGTGAGCGACTCGCTCGTGATCGACGCCAGGGGTGAGTCGGTGGCCGCATCAGTCGGTCCGTATGTCCCCGGGCCTCGACGCCTCGCGGGGTTCTGGATCCTAGAGGCGCCTGACGTCGAGACGGCGAGGGAGTGGGCGATCGAGGCATCAGGTGCCTGCAACGAGCCGGTGGAACTGCGCGCCTTCCACTGACCGAGGCGCAGGTCGATGGGGCCGAGGGGCTGCGGCGCAAGGCAAGCGATCCGCTATTGGGCGCTGATCTCCCCCGAACCGCGAGCGATGAGCCGGGTGGCGACAATGTGTACGCCGCTCCCCTCGGGGTCCAGAGCGAGTTCAGCGGCGAGCGCGCCCATACGACGTGGATCCTGCGCAATCACGGTCACGCCGGGTTGCAGGAGGTCGGCGAGCTCGAAGTCGTCGAATCCGACGAGTGCCACTCGATCGGCCAGCCCTCGCCGCTGAAGCGCAGACACCGCCGTCATCGTGATGAGGTCCTGAGCCGTGAAGAGCGCCGTGGGCGGCTCGGCCAGATCGAGCAGTTCCTCCACCTGAAGATGAGCGGAGGACCGGGTCGCACCCTCCCGACGCACGAGCGTGGGATCGACCGCGATGCCCGCTGCGGTCAGCGCCTCGACGTAGCCCGCATAGCGCCCCCGGGAGGTGTAGATCAAGGGGTCGCGTCCGATGTAGCCGATGCGCCGGTGGCCCTGGGCAATCAGGTGCTCCACTCCCGCCCGTGCCCCCGCCTGGTTATCGACCAGAACGGCGGGGACGTCGATGCCATCGATCGTGCGGTCGACCAGGACGACTCGCGAGCCCTCGTCCAACGCGCGCTTCAGGTGCTCCGCATCGGATTCCGTAGGCGCGGTGATGAGTGCATCGACCTGCCGTGCGGCGAATGCCGCGGTCATGTCGCGCTCACGGTCGACATCGAGGTCGGTGCTTGACGTGAACACCGCGACCCCGTTGCCGCGAGCGACCTCCTCGATCCCGCGGAGTAGGGCGGCGAAGAAGGGGTTGCCCGCGTCCTCAAGGAGTACGCCGAAGGTCGCCGTGCGATGGTCCGAGCGGCGAAGTGCGGTGGCGGCTGCATTCGGACGGTAGCCGAGTTGATCAGCCGCCTCTCGGACCCGGTCGGCGACAGCGGGGGAGACTCCGGACTCGCCGTTGACGACGCGGGAGACGGTCTTGAAGCTCACACCGGCAAGGGCGGCCACATCGCGCAGGGTCGGGCGGCGCCGCCCGATCGATCCCCCGGCCGGGGGACCGTCGGCAGGGGCCATAGGGGCACCCGGTAACGAACCCATAACGGACGCTCATCCTCCCCGGAAAGACCTTGACGTAGGTGTGACGCAGGCCATAGAAAGCCTTCACGACAACGTTGTCAAGGTCTCGTCCTCGGAACGATTGCGTAACAGGCGGCATGGCCGTCTTGCGCTTTGAGGCACATCGCGACAGGTTGCGTAGACCCCCGGGGTCACCCGACCCCCAATGAAGAGGAGTTTCTTCATGGCACGTGCATTCACAGGTCGCCGGATGGCCGTTGTGGCCTCCGCCGGCGTGCTGGCACTGGGCCTTGCCGCTTGCGGTGGCTCCAGTGACAGCGGCTCGTCCAGCTCGGCAGCTCCCGAGTCCTCCTCCGCAGCGGCGGAGACCTCGGCAGCACCGGCTCCCGGCGAGCCCGTCAAGGTGACGCTGATCACCAAGGACTCGACCAACCCGTTCTTCGTCGCCATGCAGGCGGGCGCGAAGGAAGCTGCTGCAGCCCAGGGCGTCGAGCTCACCGTCGGCTCCGGCAAGGCAGAGGGCGACGATCAGGGCCAGATCGATCTCATCGAGCAGGCCATCGCACGCGGTGACGCGGGCATCCTGATCACGCCTATCTCGACCAACGTCAACGCCGCGATCGAGAAGGCACGCGCCGCGGGCCTCTACGTCATTGCTCTCGACACCCCGACCGATCCCCCGGACGTCGTGGACATCACCTTCGCGACCGACAACTGCCTCGCGGGCGAGGCCATCGGTCAGTGGACCGCTGGCTGGCTCAACGGCGAGAAGGCCACCATCGCGCGTCTGGTCATCTTCAACGACCGCATGGTGTCCGTCGACTACTGCCGTGACAACGGCTTCCTCAAGGGCATGGGCATCGACATCGTTGACCTCACGGTCATGGGTGACGAGGCTGAGTCCGGCACGTACACCACCGGTGCAGGTGGCGACTACGAGTGGGTCTGCCTTGAGGCGACCGGCGCCAACCAGGAGGGTGGCCGCGCGGGCATGGAGAAGTGCCTCGCTGCTAACCCCGACATCAACGTCGTCTACACGATCAACGAGCCCACCGCCTTCGGTGCTGCTGAGGCCCTCAAGGCCGCCGGCAAGACCATCGGCACGGACGTTGTCATCGTGTCGGTCGACGGTGGTCTCGCGGGTGTCGAGGCTGTGAAGGCTGGCGAGATCCAGGCCACGTCGCAGCAGTACCCGCTCCTCATGGCGAGCCTCGGCGTCGAGGCCATTGCGGCCATCGCTGCCGGTGGCGCGCCGCCGGCGCCCACCTCGGCCAACGGCGAGTTCTTCGATACCGGTGTGAAGCTCTGCACCGAGGATCCGCAGGACACCGTCACGGCTGCCGAGCAGTGGACCGCTCAGCAGTGCATCGACAACGCCTGGGGCTGATCGATTCCTAGGTAGTCGGGTGCGGGGCG
>CAJBMR010000479.1 GCA_903954205.1 uncultured bacterium
CAACTACGAGTGGCGTTGGTCACTCGAAGCGCGCCGTGACTTCAACCCCGCGCGAGCCAGACGCACCGCCGTAAAGATGAGTAGCGCCGCGAAGAGCCAGGTGAGCACCGTCAGGGGAAGCCGCTGCGCTAGAGCCGCGCCCACGAGGCCACCCACGATCCCGCCGAGCCCCAGCATCGCGCCCGAGCGCCAGTCTGTGGTGCCCTGTCGTGACTGACGCAGTGCTCCCGTGAGGGCGATAGGCCCCATCACCGCCAGCGACGTGCCTGCAGCCAGCCTGATGTCGTAGCCGAAGGCCGTGACGAGGAGAGGCACGAGGAGGATTCCCCCGCCGATGCCAAAGAGTGCGGAGAGAAGCCCCATCGCCACACCACTCATGACGTAGGCGACCACGATTGTGGGATCGATCTCAGGAGGGACTGCCCCGGCATCGGAAACCGGAGTGGTGACCATCCTGAGTGCGGCCGCGAGGAGGATGGCCGCGAAGGCCACCTGCAGCACCCAGCTGCGCAGCCGGGCCACGAGCGCACTGCCCGCGACGGCCCCGATCAGGCCACCGACGAGCACTGCCCCCGCGGCGGTCCAGACCACATCGCCCGCTACGGCGTACTGCACCAACCCCGCGGTCGCAGCCATGGCCACCATGACCAGCGAGGTCGCCTGGGCCTGCTTTTGCCCCCAGCCGCGCACGAGCACGAGGTAGGGCACGAGGACGAGCCCGCCCCCGACGCCGAAGAGGCCTGAGACCACGCCCGCACCGGCGCCCACCCCGACGTCGCGCGCCCCTGCCGCTGGCATCGTCGACCTCCCTGGGACGCCAAGGTGGCTTCCGGCGCCGACGATAGCCTGCCCACGTGCCTCGACCCGCGACCCTCGATCACGTCGTCATCCGTGCGACGGACCTCGAGACAGGTGCGGCGTACGCCGCTGAAGAGCTGGGCGTCACCATGGCTGCCGGCGGGGCCCACGCAGCGATGGGCACACACAACCTCCTCAGCGGTCTGGGCGGTCCCTACCTCGAGGTGATCGCCATCGACCCGTCGGCCGACGCACCGGATCGGGCTCGATGGTTTGCCCTCGACGAGACACCCGAGACTGCCGATCCCCACCTGACCGCATGGATGCTGCGCGTCGATGATCCGGTGCCCAGCCCCGAGACCGGCCCTGCCCTGGGACTCGCCCGCGGTGACCTCAGCTGGCGCGTCACCGTGCGCGATGACGGCCGCATGCCCTTCGACGGGGTCGGCCCGGCGCTCATCGCATGGGACGGTGCTGCGCCGTCACTGCCGACTGGCGCGGCCCGGCTGATCTCCGTGATCGCCATCCACCCGGACCCGACAGCCCTTGGCGCCTTCCTCGACGACCTGGACCTCGCCGCCCCGGTGAGCGTGCAGGCGGGCGAGTCACCCCGCTTGCTCGCCGCCTTCGAGACCCCGCTGGGCCCGCGCATCCTCACCAGCGACGGTCGGGGCATCGACGTGATCACCGAACGCCAGGCAGCGATGGACCTCTTCCATCGCACGTGGCGCTACCTCGACCGCGGGGATCGGGTCGCCGAGCACGACGAGGCGATGATCGCGAGTGCCGAGGCAAGCCTGTGGCATTGGCGACGCGTGGGAGCCGCGACCCAGTGGGCGATCGGTGAGTGGCAGTGCAGTCGCGTGCACGCCGTCCTCGGGGATGGCGAGCGCGCACTGGCCCATGCGCAACGCTGCCTCGGGATCGCCGAGGCCGATCGGGTCGACGACTTCGTGCCCGCTTCGGCGCACGAGGCCCTCTCGCGCGCCTACGCCGTACTCGGTGACATGGAGGCGGCGCGCGAGGAGCGCAATCTCTCCTACCGACTCGCCGTTGAGCTCGACGATGAGGAGCGCGACGTGATCGAGCATGACCTGGGGACCATCCCCATCCCTCTAGGGTGAATCCGTGAGCACGCCTGGTGAATCCACTCCCGCGCACTGGGATGCGGCCTACACCGCGGGAGACACCACGCGCGGGTGGTACCAGTCGCAGGCGACGATGTCGCTGCACCTCATCGAGTCCACCGATCTGCCCGCCACCTCGAGCATCGTGGATGTGGGATCGGGTGCTTCCGTGCTCGTCGATGACCTCCTGGCCGCGGGCTACTCCGACATCACGTGCATGGACCACTCCCCCATCGGCCTGCAGGTCGCGCGCGACCGCCTGGGAGATCGCGCGCACGACGTCGACTGGATCGTCGCGGACCTGCTCACCTGGCAACCACCGCGCACCTACGACATCTGGCACGACCGTGCGGTGCTGCACTTCCTCCTCGACGAGGCCGACATCGCGGCGTACCGCCGCACGATGCTCGCCGGGACGCACGTGGGCTCATGGCTCGTGCTCGGGGTCTTCGGGCCCGAGGGCCCGCAGATGTGCGCGGGGCTGCCCGTCCGCCGCTACGACGACACCGGCATCGACGCGCTGCTCGGGGGCGACTTCACGCGCACCGAGAGGATCGTCGTGGATCACGTGCGCCCTGACGGCGACACGCAGCAATACCTCTGGACCCTCGCGCGCCGCGATAGGTGACTCCGGTGCGGGCTAGACCCAGAAGTTGCGCAGCAGAGCGACGTCGTCGTCGGCCTGAGCCACGCCCTCCTGCACCGCGCTCACGGCCAGGCGTGGGTCCATCACGTCTTCCGGCACCTGCGTGCGCGGCACGATGCGCAGGGCCTCGGTGCCACTGGCCTGCAGGTCGGCGAACTCCTGCCGGATCGTCTCGGGAGTCATCGTCCCCCACGCGAGGTCGGGTTCGGAGCCGTCGACGAGGGAGATGACCAGCGCGCGGCGGGCGCCCGCGACGAGATCGAGGTGGACGCCCGTGCCGGCGACGCCGCCGTCCATGCACTTGCGGTCCTGGATCGGCTGCGGGGCGAAGATCCCGGGCACGGCACTGCTCGCTGCTGCCGCCCGCGCGAGTGGCACGGCTGCGGAGCGCGTGACGACGATGCGCTCGCCGGTGAAGGCGTCGACGCAGGTGATGTGAAGCCGCGACGAAGGCCAGCGGCGCATGCGCAGGATGACGCTGAAGTTGCGTGCCGTCACCTCGGCGGTCGGCGTGCGGGCGGCCAGCGCAGCAAAGCCGATCTCGCGCAGGGTCTGCGGCTCGCAGTCGCGCGCGTCGCGGAAGGAGTCGAGGGCGCGCTCGCAACTCGGCTCCAATGGGCCAGAGGCGGCCATGCGCGCGAGCAGGCCGGGTGCGCGGGTGAGCAGGTCGACGGTGCGCCCGAAGCCGGCGAGCTTCTCGCCCGCGAGGATGCTCGCGACGATCGAGCCCGCGGAGGTGCCCACAAGCCGATCCGCCAGTCCCAGTTGAAGACCCAGTTCTTCGAGGCGACGCAGGTAGCCGGTCTGCCATGCGACGAACCAGATTCCGCCGCCGCCGAGCACGAGACCGCGCTCGATACCCCTGCCGTAGCGCGCGTCCATGCTGCGCGGCAAAGCGATCTGGACCACGGCGTCACCCTAGTCGGCCGCCCCCTAGGCTGCGCCCATGAGCACAGTCATCGAGTACACGATGTACGTCCGCCCTGAGGCCTTCGACGAGGTCCTGAATGCCTACATCGAGTTCGCCGACGCCTTCGGCGTCGAGAACCCGAGCGAGGACCTCATCCTCGTCACGGGCGATCGCGACGGCGGTGTCATCCGCGGCATCGGAATCTTCGAGAACGACGTCGAGGCCGAGGTCGCGGTGGACGACTCGATCTTCGTGCGCTTCCGCGAGCGCATCGCACCGCACCTGACCGAGGAGCCGATCCGCGAGGCCCTCGACCTGGTGCACATCTTCGTCAAGGACTAGCCCCGGTCAGCGAGCCTTGGCCACCTTGGTCGACGGCGAGGCTGCTTCCTCGTCGCCAATGATGGCGACGACACGCACACTGAACGCCGACTTCGGCAGCTTGGCGCGCGAGACGGACGTCGCGGCGCGATCGCCTGCGACGGTCGCGACCGTGGCCCACGAGCCCGTCGTGCGCACCTGCACGGCGAAGGACTCCGGGGCAGCGGCCCCCACGGCGTAGGTCCACGCGACCTTGAGCGCCTTGGACGTCCACGTCGCCTTGGGCTTGGTAGGCGCCACGGGGATCACGGGCTCGGGATCCGGGCTCACGGCGACGGTGACCGCGCCCGACGCGACTACCGCGGTGTCGGGAGACGTGCCCTGGGCCCACCACGCGCGGATGCTGCCATCGGGGAGCACCACGGCGTCAGGGTCGAAGGCGCCCTGGCCGGTGGGCCCGTTGTACAAGGGCGTAACCGCGTCGAAGTCCCACGTGAAGCCGTCGCTGGAGGTGCCGGCGTAGAGCTTCTGAAAGAACGGCCCGCTGGACTTGCTGGCGGGGAAGTCGGCCGTGAACATCAGCCAGCTGCCGTCGTCGAGCTTCACCACGGAGGGATCGACGAAGTCCTCGGGCGTGAGGATCCCGTCGCGGGCAGTCCACGTAAGTCCATCGGGTGATGTGGCCATGTAGGTGCCGTGCTCGACACCCTCACCACCGCGCACGTAGTAGAGGCGGTAGTCGCTGTCGCTGGCGCGCACGACGTTGGGCACCCCGCAGCCAAGGTCGTCGAGCAGCACGGGCGACTGTGCGGTCCAGCGCACGAGGTCGGTCGACGTGGCGTACTTCAACTGCTTGCCGCTGCAGCCAGGTGCTGTACCCGACTTCGACACGAGGTACATGCGGTAGGTGCCGTCCGACATCGCCACGACAGAGGGGTCGAAGTAGGGTCCGACCGGAGTGCTGGCACCGGGGACTTCGGCCCACGACGTCCCATCCTTGGATGAATAGACGCCGATGCTCGGGCCACCCGGGCTCGGCGGTGCACCGGTGCCGGGGCCCGTCGTGTAGAGGTAGTAGGTCGCCGACGGGGCGTCGTAGAAGACATCCGGCGACACGCTCACGACGGTCGACACGGGGCCGGCAGTCAGCGTGACATCGGCCGGGACCAGAGCGGAGGCAGCCGACGCCACCCCGAGTGAGGAGGCCGCGAGGACGGCAGCAATGAGCATCGAGGGCACGCGCATGGGCGGAGTCTAGGACGCAAG
>CAJBMR010000480.1 GCA_903954205.1 uncultured bacterium
GAGGTGACGGCGTCGTACGGCGACGGTCGTTTGCCGCACGTGACAGGATCACGGCCATGAGCGACGACTACTCAGCCCTTGCCTACTCCGTCGAGCGCACCTATCCGGTCGACGTCGATCGCATGTGGAGCGCGTGGACTGACGCGGCTGAACTCGAGCAGTGGTACGCCCCGACGGACCTCAGCGTCGTCCCGGGCTCGGTCGTCTCCGATGCGGTCATCGGTGGGCGCTGGGCGGTGGCGGTCGATGCGACGGCGTACGGTCACATCGCCTACTTCTGGGGTCGCTACGACGACGTCTCCCCGGGCTCGCGCCTCATCCACTCGCTTAGCTACTCGCAGGATGAGGCTGACTTCGTCGCCCACGACGATGATGCCCGCTACCACGACATCGTCATTGACACGGAGTCGCGCGACGGCGGCACGTGGGTGCGCTTCGCGCAGTACGGCGACATGCCCGCGGAGCAGGCCGCCATGGCCCAGGCCGGTATGGAGAGCTACTTCGACTCCCTTGGGAAGCACCTCGGCGTCAGCTGACCGCAGCGCGCGGTGCCAAGCCCTCCGATCGCAGTTCGAGCGAGGCCAGTTCGGCGATGACGGCCTGATCCCCTCGTCGCCACGCGCCCGCGGGGTCGTCACTAATGCGCGCGAGCAGGTGCAGGGGCTGACGCGCCATCGCGCGCAGGGCAAAGAGGTCGAGGTCGTCGGTGGAGTCGAGGAAGCGCCGGGCGGCAGTCGCACGGCGTATGAAGGCGACGCGGATCGGCACCCACAGCATCGCCCATGACGCGATGCCGAGCACGGCGAGCGCGATCGCCAGGAAGCGCGCGAGCATCGACACGGCGTCCGCGGACGCCTGGCCCGCCTCTGCGATCGACACCGACGCGCTGCTCATCCCGTCGAAGGGGGACTGAAGGGCCTCGCCGATGAGCGGTACGCCGGCCAGCGCCTCACCGGCGCTCGCGAAGCGGTCGGACATGTCGGTCGCACTGTCGGCGACGGCGAGCCCGGGCGCGGCAAGGTTCATCACCAGGTCGTAGAGGCGCAGGACCATCCAGATCCATAGCGCGCTCCACAGCACGAGCCACGCATCACCGAGGATCTGGCGCGTGCGTCGCGCGGGAATCTCCGAGTACCAGGTCATGTGAACTCCTTCTTCGCACTGCGCCCACCGTAGGCTCCTGCCATGGCCATCACCCTGCAGCGGGTCCCCGGCGAGTACGCCGCCCACCGCCTCGCCCCCGACGCCGACATCCCCGCGGAAGCGTGGGACGCGCCCTTCGTCAGTATCGGTCGGTCACATGATGAGCTGAGCATCATCACCGGCAACGGCATCCACATCGCGAGCGACAGCAAGGTCGGGCCCTGGCTCGCCTATCGCGTCCCCGGCGCTATCGACTTCTCCGCCACCGGCATCATGGCCGCCCTCACCGCGCCGCTCGCCGGGGCGGGCATCGGCATCCTCGGCATCTCGACATACGACACCGACTACTTGCTCGTGCACGCCGATGCCGGAGTGGCGGCGGAGATCGCCTGGCGCGACGCCGGCATCGAGGTCGAGTGACCGTCGTCGTCGCTGCCGCCATCGGGCGCGATGGACGCTACCTCGCGGCGCGGCGTACCAAGCCCGACTGGGCGGCGGGCCGCTGGGAGTTCCCCGGCGGCAAGGTTGAGGCCGGCGAGACCGAGGAGCAGGCAATCATCCGCGAGATCCGCGAGGAACTGGGTGTCGAGATCGCCGTGGGCGCGCGTGTGCCGGGGGAGTGGCCGCTGCACGACGATCTCGTCCTACATCTCTACGTCGCGACACTGGTCGACGGCGAACCGCAGCCGCTGGACCATCACGACGAGCTGCGCTGGCTCGCGCCGGACGAGTTCGACGAGGTCGCCTGGCTGCCCTCGGACCGCGAGGCCGTTCGCGAACTGGCCGGTGACGCATCGGTTCTGCGGTCGGAAAGGGTCACCGGGTGGCCTATCTCGACCGCAGAAGGCGGCTGACAGGGCGCAAGGACTGACCGCGTAGGGTCTCGGGGTGACTGCCACCCGCTCCGACCTCCGTAACGTCGCCATCGTCGCTCACGTCGACCACGGCAAGACCACTCTCGTCGACGCCATGCTCTGGCAGTCCGGGGCCTTCCGCGCCAACCAGGATGTCGACGACCGGGTCATGGACTCGATGGATCTGGAGCGCGAGAAGGGCATCACGATCCTCGCCAAGAACACCTCGGTGAAGTACGCCGGACCCTCAGCCCCCGAGGGCGGCGTGACCTTCAACATCATCGACACCCCCGGCCACGCCGACTTCGGTGGCGAGGTCGAGCGCGGCCTGGAGATGGTCGATGGCGTCGTCCTGCTCGTCGACGCCTCCGAGGGCCCGCTGCCGCAGACGCGCTTCGTGCTGCGCAAGGCGCTCGCCAAGAAGCTGCCCGTCGTCCTCGTCATCAACAAGGTCGACCGCCCCGACGCGCGCATCGCCGAGGTGGTCGATGAGGCCTACGAACTCTTCCTCGACCTCGACGCCACCGAGGACCAGATCGACTTCCCGATCGTCTACTGCTCGGCGAAGGCCGGCCGCGCGTCACTCGAGCGGACCGCCGATGGTGGCATGCCCGCGGAGGAGAATCTCGAGGCTCTCTTCGCAACGCTCATCGACGCGATCCCCGCACCGTCGTACGACGAGGACGCGCCGCTGCAGGCGCATGTCACCAACCTCGACGCATCGCCGTACCTCGGTCGTCTCGCGCTGTGCCGCGTGCACCAGGGCACGATCCGCAAGGGTCAGCAGGTCGCATGGATGAAGGCCGACGGTTCCGTCGAGCGGGCCAAGGTCGTCGAGCTCCTCATGACCGAAGCGCTTGACCGCGTGCCGGTCGACAGCGCCGGCCCTGGCGACATCATCGCCGTCGCTGGTATGGCCGACATCACCATCGGCGACACCCTCGCCGACCCGGACAACCCCATCGCCCTGCCGGTCATCACGGTCGACGAGCCGTCGATCTCGATGACCATCGGCATCAACACCTCGCCTCTGGCGGGGCGCAGCGGTGGCACCAAACTCACCGCCAACATGGTGAAGACCCGCCTCGACCAAGAACTCATCGGCAACGTCTCGATCCGCGTACTGCCCACC
>CAJBMR010000481.1 GCA_903954205.1 uncultured bacterium
TCTTCCGTAGATGATCCGACGGCTCGTCGCGACTGCCGCCATCGCTGCCCTTGCGTGGACGTCGGCCCCCGGGCTGGTGGCCGCAGCCCCCGCGCCCGTCTGGCACCAACGCGGGATCGACATGGCCCCGCGGCTGCAGTGGAACGCCAACTACGGCTACTGCGGTGAGGTCAGCTTCATCAGCGCGGGGATGCGCTACGGCCAGTACACCTCGCAGTGGACCGCGCGAGCCCTGGCGTCACCGGGGGTCCCGCAGTGGAAGGCGTCAAGCCAGCTCCTCCTCGGCGTCAACGACCTCGCCGCGGCGAAGGCCATGCGCCTGCAGGCCACCCGCTTCAACTCGCGCGGCCAGCGCTCCACCGAGCAGTACCTCAGCTGGGTCAAGGGCCGCTTCCTGCGAGGCGATGTCGTGATCATGGGCGTCTACAACAACGTCACCACCCTCGGTGAGAAGCCACCGGGTGACTCGGAGTACGACCACATCGTGCCGATGATGGGCATCGGATCGACCACATCGCTGAGCACCGGCAGGGACCGCTACTACCCCAGCGACTCGATCACGATCAGCGACAACGGCCTGCACAACATCGGGCCCACCTATCCCTATCTCTTCAGCTATCGCTTCTCCGATTTCCCGCGGTCACGCGCTGCGGCGAATCTCCCGGGCGGGGCGGTCTATTCGCTGCGCGACAGGCCGGCCAACTACGCCACCGCGGTCTCGGGCATCGTCGACGTCGACAAGGCGACGATCCCGGTGCGCCTCACCTCCGACGTCAACGGCGAGGGAGAGTGGAACGTCGCGGTCGGCAAGCAGCCGCCCGCACCCATCCCCATGACGCTCACAGCGCATGTGTCGATCCCGGCCGGTGACGTCGCCTACAACCTCTACCTCTACGACGACTTCGCCGACGTCCCTGCGGCCGGCTTCAATGCGGCCGCCGATAGGGCCATCCAGATGTGGCAGATCCCTGCGGGCTCGGGCCCGATCTGGCGGGTGACCATCGATGCGATGTCGGATCAGACGCGCATCTTCCGAGCCGTGCCCATCACCGCCCCGTAGCACTCGGTGGCTGTGGACGACTGGCCCGCTCCACAGGCACGTCAGGCGACCATCCGCCCATGACCTGGACAGCCGCACGTGAATTGGTCACACTTGTGACCATGTCTCTGCTACCCCTCGCTGAAGTCAAGGCTCACCTGTCGGAAGTCGTGCAGCGGGTGAGCACCCAGCATGAGCGCGTAACCATCACCGTCCACGGCCGGCCGGCCGCCGTGCTCATCTCGGTCGACGACCTCGAGAGCCTCGAGGAGACGATCGCGGTGCTATCCGATGCAGACCTCATGCAGCAGTTGCGAGAGTCCGAGGCCGAGCGCGCAGCGGGGCTGATGGAGTCCGCTGAGGATCTCGACCGGGCGATGCAGGCGCGTCGCGCACGGGGCGACTAGTGCCGCATGGACGACGCATTCCGTCTCCTGGTGTCTCCGCGTGCACGACGACAGATATCGGAGCAACTTCCGCTATCAGTCGCCTTCGCAGCATATGAATTCATCTCCGGCCCGCTGCTGAGCAATCCGCGCCGGGTGGGCAAGCCGTTGGAGCCGCCCTTCGAAGGTCACTTCAGCGCGCGAATGGGCACCTATCGAGTGATCTACGTCCTCGACGAGGAGCAGCGCACCGTGGAGGTCGTGGCCGTCGTCGCGCGATCCGATGCCTACCGGAGTCCCGGCTGACGATCTCGGCCAAGCTCACACGTCGACACGCCAGGAGGACCAGGGCTGGGGCTGCGCCCCCGGAGGGGCACCTCTGCGCCTCGTGTACACACAGGGCCCCTGCAGCACTCCCACCCGACGCGAACTATGGGCAGAAAGCGCACTCCCACGGCCGAATCTGCCCGAAGTTCGCGAGATCTAGCGCTTAGTCGCGGGCGCGGACAGCGTCGGCGAAGCCATCGCCGCGGTGACAGTAGGCGTGGCTTCTAGACGCAGGGGGGCCCATAGGTCACGACACCATTGGGACAGATCGTCAGTTGCCACGACGCGCCGGTGAGATCCGCACCGTAGAGACTGGCGCCGGTGAGATCCGCGCCGTCGAAGATTGCGCCGGTAAGATCCGCCTGGGCAAAATTGGCTCCGAGAAGCGATGTTTGGATCAATGTCGCATTGGATAGATTGGCGCCGGTGAAATTGGCGAAGTTAGCATCGCCGTTCGTCAGGTCGATGCCTGACAGGTTCGCTCCACTCAGGTTCGCGTACGTCAGATTCGCGAAGCCA
>CAJBMR010000482.1 GCA_903954205.1 uncultured bacterium
GGCGACGTCAGCCACTCCCCGGCGTACCTTCTGGAGAAGCTCCAGCTGCTTCTCGTACGAGTAGTCGAGCGTCTCGCGGGGATCCTCTGCCTTATCGAGGGCCTTGTTGGCCTTCGAGGCGAAGATGAGCTTGAAGCGCTGCCACAGACCCATGGTGTCCTCCTACCGGCGTCCACCCGTCGGGTGGCGATCTCCCTCCAGACTAGGGGGGTCCGGCCGAGGTTGCGTCCCAGGCCGCCCAGTCGGACGGCGGGGAGCGGTCACACGGGCTCGGCGATAGATTGCCTGCATGTTCGGACGCAAGCAGGCGCCGGTGGAGGCCACCCCAGACAACGTCGAGTCGACGGCGGCGGGCAAGGGTCGCCCCACCCCCTCCCGCAAGGAGGCGGAGGCAGCCCGCAAGCAGTCCCTGAAGCTTCCCAAGGACCCCAAAGCGGCGAGGAAGGCAGCCCGGGACCGTGACCGGGACGCTCGCGCCCAGCAGCGCGCCGCCCTCATGGCCGGTGACGAGCGCGCCCTGCCCGCGCGTGATCAGGGAGCGGTCAAGCGCTACGTCCGCGATTTCGTGGACAGTCGCTTCACCATCGCCGAGTACTTCATCTTCGTCGCGCTCGGCGTTCTCGTCCTGGGCTTCGTCCCCAATCCCGTGGTGCAGCTGGCCGTGTCCATCTCATGGATGGCGCTCATCGCCCTGGTGGCGTTCGACGAGATCTTCCTGCTCGTGCGACTCAACTCCGCGCTGCGCAAGCGGTTCCCCGACAAGGCGGAGCGCAAGGGCGCACTGTGGTACGCCGGACTGCGCACGCTGCAACTACGTCGCTTCCGACTCCCGCCGCCGCGCGTACGTCGTGGCGACACCCCCGAAGAGCCTCGCCCGCACCACTCCTGACTTCCCGGCCAGGTCGCACCTAGCGGGACAAACGGCCTAGGCGGTCGGGTGCAGGCTCATCGGCCCGTAGACCTGCCGCTCGTCCTCCCACAGCACTACAGCGTCGACGCCTCCGTCGAGCAGCTCCCGCCAGCTCTCTCCGAGCCAGGTCTCGGCGTCCGCCTGGGAGGGGAAGGCAGTCAGGACGGCGGCCGCCGGAAGGTCCGTGACGGGCTTGCCCTGGAGGTCGGTGAAGATCCACGTCCATGCCATGGGCTGACGGTACGCCGACTCGCCCGGTTGGCGGGGGCCTTTGACTCACCCGCTCCCCCCGTGGTCGGATGGCCCCACAAGTGAATACGCGCCCGATGTCCAGGGGAAGCCGGTGCAAATCCGGCGCTGACCCGCAACCGTGAGTCGCCGTAGCGCGGCAAGTCGGAGCACCTGGCGGGCGCGAGCGCCTCGCGAGACGGCAACTGCCGCCTCGCGCCCGTCGAGGTCTACGGGATGTGGCGGCACAGGCGGGCTCAGCCCGCGGGTGACCGACCGCATCAAGTGGGTCGCTCACCCCTGGAGTGCACATGCACGCGTTCGCCGGCTTCGCCGGAGCGACGAGGAATTCCCGTCGCCTCCTCCTCCTCTTCACCCTTGTCCTCGCCGTCGGGCTTACAGCAGGTCACCTGACCACTCCTGCTGGGGCGGCCGAGACCGACAACCGCGGCCTCTTCGGCAGCCAGGACCCGACGTACGACGGCGTCTACCGCCAGTCCTACGCGCTCATGGGCCTGGCCGCGGCGGACATCGCCGCACCGCCCACCGCACTGCAGTGGCTCCTCGACCAGCAGTGCGCCAACGGCGCGTTCATCGCCTACCGCGCCGACCTCGATGAGCCGTGCCCCGAGCCGGACCCGCAGGCCTACACCGGCCCGGATACCAACAGCACGTCGCTGGCGATCCTTGCCCTCGTCGAGCACGGGCGCCTCGCCGCCGCGAAGCGTGGACTCGCCTGGCTCACCCGCATCCAGTTGCCCGGTGGCGGCTGGGGCTATGTCGAGGGCAGCCCCGCTGACTCGGTCTCCACGTCGCTTGCACTCGAGGCCCTCGAAGCCGTGCCGGGCACCGAGCCTGAGCAGCGCGCCGCCACCCGCTGGCTCGCCCGACAGATCGCGCCCTGCGGCGCACCCGACGCGGAGAAGTACGGCGTGCGCTATCAGCCCGGTTCCCTCCCCGACGGCATCTCCTCTACTCAGGCCCTGCTCGGCCTGGGCAATGCCTTCCCGGTCACGCCGACCACGCAGCGCAAGGCAGCGCCACGCGTGACCTGCACTGCCCAGGGCAAGCCCGACAATCCGACCGCGGCAGTGACGCGGTGGATTGCCTCCACCCTCACCGCCAACGGTGGATCCATCCCCGACCCCTTCACTCCGGGTCAAGCCGACTGGAACTCCACGGCGCTCGGAGTCGTCGGTCTCGCCGCGACGCGCACCTCGGGTCGCGCGACGCAACTGGCCATGCAGTCACTCGAGGCCAACGCCGCCGACTACGTCTTCGACGGCACCGCCGATCGGCCCGCTGCACTCGGCACGCTCCTGCTCGCGACCATCTCCACCGGTGCCGACCCCGAGGACTTCGGCGGCATCGACCTTCCGCGGCGACTCCTCGCAACACTGCAGAAGTAGGGCGAAACCATGACGACTCGACAACGCGCCATCGTGACGGCCCTTGCCGTCGCGGTGGCCGTCGTCGTGCCGTCGGCGGTCCTCCCCGCAGCCAGCCAGGCCACCGCCTACCGCTACTGGTCCTACTGGCTCGGAGCAGAGGGCGGGTGGGCCTTCGCAAATGTCGGCCCCGCCTTCCGCTCGCCCGCCGACGGCACCCTCGAGGGATGGCGCTTCTCCGTCAGCGGGGTCGAGGGCAATCACGCGCCATCCTTCGCCGCCGACTTCGGGGCAGTGTGCGGCGACACCGCACCCGAGGAGGGCCGCAAGCGCGTCGCGGTCGTCGTCGATCCCGGCCTTCCTGCGGATGTGCCCGAAGGCGAGCAGCTGCCGGGAGCATGGGCGATGTGCGTGGTCGCTGAGCCGCGCGCGACGGGGTACGACGTCCTCCGGGCAGCCGCGACCGTGCGCGCCGAGCGCGGCCTCATCTGCGCGATAGGCGGCTACCCCTCACGGGGGTGCGCCGATGTCATCGCGGATCCGACGCCCACGCCGACGAAGTCACCGAAGCCTTCGCCCAAGCC
>CAJBMR010000483.1 GCA_903954205.1 uncultured bacterium
TATCCCCAGCCAGTGTGCGCCCTTATTCAGCGCGACGTGTGCCGTGACGGGCAGCACGACATTGGGCGTTCGCACTCCTCGGGCCTCACGCGCGTCCTCACGATAGGCGTAGAGCGCGTGGACCAGGCTGTCGCTGCCACCCGACGTCACGACCCCGATGGCCTGGGGGTTGCGGAAAAGATCTGCCGCCATGGCGATGATCTCGCCCTCGAACTTGGTAGCCGAGGGATACATGTCACGCTGCAGGACGTTGGCGTGAGCGAAATGCTCGAAGACCTGCGCGAGGAAGTGGTAGTGCCCGTGGTCGCCGCTGTAGAGGCTGCCCGAGACTCGCCCCGCATCACCGACTGCATCCTCGGCCTTGGCCATGCTGGCGATGTCGGTGAGGATGGTGTCGCGCTCGAGGCCCTGCTCTGGGATCGCGCGCTGCGTCGGCACAACTCGGCGGTAGGGGAAGAGGTCGTCGAGCATTCGCTCCAGACCGTTGTCCGGCTCCTCGCTCATCAGTCCATGCCCTTCGATCGACGACCCACTGCGCGCTCAGTCTCGCGCTTGGCCTCCCGCTCGGCAATGGCTTGACGCTTATCGCCCTGCTTGCGTCCGGTCGCGAGAGCGAGCTCGACCTTGGCGTTGCCGTCCTTGAAGTAGAGGGCGAGAGGGATCAGCGTGAAGCCCTTCGCCTGGACCTTGGTCTGGATCTTGCGGATCTCATCGCGATGCAAGAGCAGCTTGCGGGCCCGCCTGGGCTCGTGATTGGTCCAGGTGCCCAGGTCGTACTCCGGGATGTGCACACCGCGCAGCCAGACCTCGCCGTTGTCGATGGTCGCGTAGCCATCAGTGAGCGTGGCACGGCCCGCGCGGAGCGACTTGACCTCGGTGCCGGTGAGGACCATGCCCGCCTCGACCGTGGACTCGACATGGAAGTCATGCCGTGCCTTGCGGTTCTGGGCGATGAGCTTGCGGCCCTGCTCCTTGGCCATGGCTAGACGCGAAGGTACTTGCGCAGCGTGAGGAAGGCAGCCAGGCAGGCAAGGGCGATGCCCGTGATGTAGAGGATCGGCGCGATGGCGACGACCGCATCCCAGCCTACGAAGGCGGTGAACTGGAATGCGGGTGCCAGGACGCGGTCGACGACGAAGGCCTTGACCAGGATCAGTCCGCCGGTGGCCAACGTCGCGCCGATAGCGGCGGCGATGGCCGCTTCAAGAAGGAAGGGCAACTGGATATAGAAGTTGGAGGCGCCGACGAGACGCATGATGCCTGTCTCTCGTCGCCTGCTGAACGCCGCGATGCGCATGGTGTTGACGATGAGCAGCACCGTGACGATGAGCATGGCGATAGCGATGACGAGCGCGATGGCCTGCAAGCCACCGAGCAGCTGGAAGAACCGCTCGAGGAACTGCCGCTGGTCATTGACCTGCTCGACTCCCGGTCGCCCTTCGAAGGCCGACGCCACGATGTCGTACTTCGTGGGATCGGACAGCTTCACGCGGAAGGACTCGGGCAGCGCATCGACGGTGACGCTGTCAACGATCGGTGAATTGCGGTACTGCACGATGAAGCGTTCGTAGGCCTCCTGCTGGGTCTCGAAGTAGATCTCCTGCACGAGAGGCTGGAGGGACTGGAGATCTGCCTCGATCTGCTCCTTCTGCGTATCCGTGACCTTGCCGCCGGCGCATGAGGCGGTCTCGGAGTTGTCATTGCACAGGAAGATGGAGACCTCGACCTTGTCGAACCAGAAGTCCTTCATGGTGTCGACCTGGGAGCGCACGAGGAGTGCGACTCCAAAGAGGGCCAGGGACACGCCCACGGTGATGATGACGGCGATGGTCATCGTGAGGTTACGCCGGAGGCCGTTGCCGACCTCGCTCAGGACGAATCGAGCGCGCATGCCTACCTCGAGTATCCGTAGACGCCGCGGGACTGGTCGCGCACGAGGTGGCCCTGCTCGAGCTCGATGACGCGCTTGCGCATCTGGTCGACGATCGCCGCATCGTGGGTCGCCATGACGACCGTGGTGCCCGTGCGGTTGATGCGCTCGAGGAGCTTCATGATGCCCTCGGAGGTCGCCGGGTCGAGGTTGCCGGTGGGTTCGTCCGCGATGAGGATGGCCGGCTTGTTGACGAAGGCTCGCGCGACGGCGACTCGCTGCTGCTCACCACCGGACAACTCATCGGGCATGCGGTGTTCCTTGCCCTCGAGGCCGACGAGCTCGAGCACCTCGGGAACGATGCGCTCCACCTGGCTGCGCGACTTGCCTATGACCTCGAGAGCGAAGGCGACGTTGTCGAAGACGGTCTTGTTGGGCAGGAGTCGGAAGTCCTGGAAGACGGTGCCGATGCGACGGCGCAGTTGGGGAACCTTCCAGTTGGAGAGGCGACCGAGGTCCTTGCCGGCCACCCAGACGCGACCCTCGGTGGGGGTCTCCTCCTTGAGGACGAGCCTGAGGAACGTCGACTTGCCCGAGCCCGAGGCGCCCACGAGGAAGACGAACTCCCCCTTCTCGACCTCAAGGGACACGCCCTCCAGGGCCGGGCGGGCCTGGGTGGGGTAGAGCTTGGTGACGTTCTCGAACAGGATCACCCGATGAGTGTAGGCCGTGGGGCGAGCCGAGCCAGCATCCACGGGGAGCCCACGGCGAGCCCTCGGCGTAGGCGCTGGGGACGCCCCTGAGTTCCTAGCGTGGGACGATCGTGACGCGCTGAGCGCGCAGCGCCATGATGAGCGCGACGATCCAGCCGATGATGGTCCACCCCAGCAGGAGGTTGACCCAGAAGACGGCCCAGTGAGGCACATCGCGGACCGCGGCGATGCACCACGGGAGCATGTAGCCAGCGGTGAGGATCGCAACGACGACGGAGACCACCTTGGTGGTCGTCCAGGACCGGGACTCCGGCTCTACCGAGTAGGACATGCGCCCAGGCTATCTCAGGAAGCCATTTCACGTTGGCGACGCCACCGAATTCCCGACTCAATGAAATCGTCGATTTCACCATCGAGCACCGCGGAGGTGTTGCCAGTCTCGTGCTCGGTGCGCAGATCCTTGACCATCTGATACGGGTGCAGGACATAGGAACGCATCTGGGTCCCCCACGAACCCGCGGAGTCGCCCTTGAGCGCATCCATCTTCTCCCGCTCCTCGCGCCGCCGGACCTCGAGCAGTCGCGACTGGAGTACGCGCAGGGCCGCTGCGCGATTCTGGATCTGGGACTTCTCGTTCTGGCACGAGACGACGATGCCCGTGGGCAGGTGGGTGATGCGCACGGCCGAGTCTGTCGTGTTGACGCTCTGCCCACCCGGACCACTCGACCGAAAGACATCGATGCGGATGTCGGCCTCGGGGATATCGATGTGATCCGTCTGCTCCGTCACCGGGAGCACCTCGACCGCGGCGAACGATGTCTGCCGACGCCCCTGATTGTCGAAAGGCGAGATGCGCACGAGACGGTGCGTACCCTGTTCGATCGAAAGCGTGCCGTAGGCGTACGGCGCCTTGACGGCGAAGGTGGCGGACTTGATGCCGGCCTCTTCGGCGTACGACGTGTCGTAGACCTCGAACGGCCAGCCGTGTCGCTCGCAGTAGCGGGTGTAGAGCCGCAGCAGCATCTCGGCCCAATCGGCCGCATCGACGCCACCCGCCTCGGATCGAATCGTGATGAGCGCCTCGCGCGCGTCGTACTCGCCCGACAGAAGCGTGCGCACCACCATCTCCGAGATGTCACGGCGCAGGCCCTCGAGCTCGCGCTCCGCCTCTGCCCAGGAGTCGGCGTCGTCTTCGCTCTCGGCCAGTTCGACGAGGACGACGAGGTCGTCGAGTCGACGACGCAAGCCCTCGATCCGACGGATGTCTCCCTGAGCCAAAGAGAGCTGCGACGTGATGCGCTGGGCGTTGGCCTGGTCATCCCACAGATCGGGGGCCGAGGCCTCGGCCTCAAGGTCGGCCGCCTTGGCCTTCAGCGCTGGGACGTCAAGGACCTGCTCGATGCCGGCGAGCGTCTGCTCCAGGCTGGCGAGCGTGTCGTTGATGTCAGGGATAGCCACGGCACGCAAGCCTACGTCGTACCCGCCGGATCACTCCTCGCGGTGGGCGGTCTCCGGGGTGAAGGCAGGCAGGCAGACAGCGATGTACGCCGCACCCTCGGGCGTGCGATAGCGGATGCGCTCCCCCGCCCGAGTGATCACGGCCTGTCCCGCGGACACGCGGATCTCTCCGTCGGGGGTGTCGATGACCAGCGCGCCCTCGAGAACGACGGTGAACTCGTCGAAGTCAGGTGCCTGGAAGGGCTCATCCCATCCGGCGGGCGCACGCATGTGTGCAATCGATACCGCAGAGTCGCCTGAGGCGACATGGCCGACGTACTCATCGATGGTCTTGCCGCCCGGCACGGGTATGCGCACGGGGGCTTCGATGATCTCAGCCATGGGACTCCTTCGTCGCGCGATCGTCAGCGGCTCGGACGATAGCCGAGGATCGCGCCAGCCTCGACCTCGAGGTCGTAGGAACCCGACGGCGTGAGCCAGCCCGAGAACGGTGGTCGGACGCGGTCGGTCATCGCGACAAGGACGATGTCGTTGCGCAGCGACACCGCAGCGAGGCGACCATCTCCGGGGTCGCGACGGACATGCCGCTCGACGGCGGCCCGAATCCCCGCGGGATCTAGCCGGATGCGGGCGTCAGCGCCACCGGAGTAGTACGCATCGACATCGATTGCCTGGGCGCCCGCAAGCGCAGCAGCATCGGCCTGCGACTGGAGGGCACGGCGCGCCAGGAACACCGTGGACGCGTCGACCACAACTGCCAACGCCAGGATGCAGATGACGATGACGCCCAGGCTGAGCACGAGGATGCTGCCGTCATCTGATGCGCGCTTCGTCATGGGACATCCCGATAGTCATCGATCACGGCGAGATGCACGGCACTCACGGGCACGGCGCCCACGGTCGAGTCGGCCAGCGAGTCGGGAAGGAAGGGCAGTCGCACGCGGGTGCTCACGCTCACCCGGATAGAGGTGCCCGGAGCCAGGCATGACCCATCGCAATCGACCCGCAGCTCGTCACCTCGCCATGGCACACCCTGATCGGCGAGAGCCACGCGCGTGGCCATGCGGGCGGCTGATCGCGCCTCGGCCAAGCCGTCAGCCTGCGTGAAGGCGCGCGCGGCCTCGCGTGCCGCCTGCGTCACGGCGTAGGCAGCCGACTGGACGCTCATCACCGCGATGACGGCGTAGGCGATGGGCACGATGACGAGCACCACCAGGACGACGAACTCCACCACCGCGGCGCCGTCATCGCCCCGCAGTCGCTGGAGAAGTCGCTGCCTCATGATCGCTCCGCAATCGCGTGCCCCTCGACAGTGAGTGCCGTCGGACCGAGGGTGCCGAGGAGCGGCAGTCGCGCGGTGACGCGGACACGGACGACTTCCACTCCCTCGAGACGCGTGCGAGACGCCACGACGTCCTGTGCGGCGTCCCCGCCCAGTGCGTCGCCAAGCACATCGCGCGTGCGGGATTCCGCTATGGCCAAGCCGGCCCCCGCGAGCGCACCGGCCCGAGCACCCTCCGCAGCCGCTGCGGTCAGAGTCGAGCGGACGTGCAGCGCGAGGATGACCTGGAGGACCGCGAGTGCGACGAGCAGGAGCAGCGGAGTCACGAGTGCGAACTCCACGACGGCGCTCCCGCGGTCCTCCCGGAGGCGGGTGAATAGCCTCACGGTCCCGACACGCTGTTGATCGCGCGGTCGAGGACGCTTGTGAGGGCGTCATCAGCCACCAGCCATAGGGCCGTGACGAGCCCCGCGGTCATGACGGCTACGAGGACCCAGCCGGGCACATCGCCCCTGTCGCTGGTGGTGATCCTCGCAATGAGGCGGGTGAGGGTGGTGCGAATGCGGGACATGACTTACTCCTTCTTGTTGTGGGATCTCTTCTTGTTGCGGGATGTGTTGACGGGGATTACGAGACGGTGAGTTGGAGCCCATGCAGGCCCGGGTAGAGAGCAATGACGACGACGATGGGCAGGATGAAGAAGACGACGGGCACGAGCATGAGCACTTCCTTTCGCCCGGCCTTCTCCAAGAGACGTCTCCGACCAGCAGCACGAGCGTCCGCCGCTTGGGCGCGCAAGACCTCGGCCATGGGGGTGCCACGCTCGGTAGCCACCGCGATGCCATCCGCAAAGCGAGACGCCTCGAGGCTGGGTACGGCGTCGGACATGTCGCGCAGGGCAGCGGGAAAGGCGGTCCCACCCCGAACGCGGCGTACCGCCAGGCCGAATTCGCCAGCCAGCTCTCCGCGGACGGTCACGGCAACGCGATCAAGTGCAGCGAGCGGCCCCTCGCCTGCCGCGACGGCGAAGGCCACAAGCTCGGCAACCGTCGGCAACTGCTCCGACATTCGCGTCGCCCGGGCCCTGGTGGCCTTTGCCAGTGAGCGATCGTGCGCCAGCCAGCCGCCCACCGCACCCACGACGAGGAGAGCGGTCACCGCTCCTCCCGACACGGCTCCATTGCGCACGCCGAGGAGCAACCCGGCCGCAGCACCCACACCGGAGCCCGCCGCGCACCAGACGAGTCGCTCAAGCCGGTAGGCGTCGGCGTCGCCTTCGCGACCCGCACGACGCAACCGCGTGGACAGGTCGGCGCCATCACGACTCACCAGCCGAAGGAACGGCGAGCCAAGGAGTTGGCGGAGAGTGTCGAGGGGGCCGCGCTCAGCGACAGGCACGCGCGGAGCGCGGAGGCGATCTGCGAGGCGCAGCGGGCGGTGGGCGAGCACGGCAGCGACGATCAGGGTGATTGCCGCACCCACAGCAAGTCCGACAAGGGCTCCGACGGCACTCATGCGAGCACCCTCGGCTCGTCGGGAAGCCGCCCAATCGCGGTCATGACCCGGTAGGCCACTACGGAGAGGACCGCTGAGCCGATCAGGATCAGTGCGCCCACGGCCGTCGAATAGGCGGCGACCGTTTCGGGGCGCGTGCACAGCAGAAGCAGCGTGATCCACGGTGCAGCGACGGCCACCCGTGCGGCATTGACCGTCCAGCTCTGCCGAGCCTCGATCTCTCCGCGCGCCCGAGCATCCTGGCGCAGGAAGTCGCTCAGCGTCGCGAGCACGCGGCCGAGGTCGCTTCCACCGACCTCGCGCGCGATGCCGAGAGACACGATCACGCGATCCGCGACAGGATCGCAGAGGGAGTCCTTGAGCTGGTCGAGAGCCAAAGCGAAGGATCCCGATGCTCGATAGTCCGCAGCAAATGCCCTAAATGCGGGGCGCAGGGCCTCGGGGCCACGCACACCGAGATCGATGACCGCCTCGGGCAGCGACATACCTGCACGGACAGCCGAGCCGAGCATGTCCACCGCGTCGGGCCACGCCGAGCGCAGCGCCACACTCCGGGATCGCGCCCGGCGTCTCAGGACGACCAAGGGGAGGCAGCCCGCCACGAGCGCGGCGAGCACTCCCACCACCAGCACCCCCGAGATCGCCACCACGAGTAGTCCGGCGACGATTCCGAGCCCGAAACACGCGCCGATGACACTGCTGGGACCCACCCGCTCGAGTCCGGCGCGATCGACGAGGCGGCGCAGACGCGATGTGCGCGCGTCGCGCTGGGCCCGCGGGACGAGGATGCCAAGGAAGACCAGCAGCGCGCCGAGACCAACCCCCAGGCCGATGAGCGCCCCGGTCATGCCGCTGCCCTTGCCGGACGTAGAAGCTGCGCCAGGTCATAGCCCGCGGCCTCGAATCGCTCTTCATGCGGGGGGAATCCCGTTCCGCGCACGAGATGCGCGCCACGGAGAGTGAAGACATCGGCAATCTCGACGACGCCGGATTCCACTCTCCCGGGTAGAGCGACGATCTCGCGGATCCGGCGCCGTCCGTCGCGGCCCGTCGCGGTGTGCACGACGATGTCCACACAACCGGCGACCGTGGGTACGACGAAGTCGGCTGCGATGTTGTTGCCCGCCAGCAGAGGCAGGGTGCAGAGCTTGGTGACGGCTTCGCGTGCGGAATTCGCATGCAGGGTGGCAGCCGCGGGCAGCCCACTGTTCATGGCGATGAGCAGGTCCAGGGCCTCCGCTTGGCGCACCTCCCCGACGATGAGGCGCGATGGCCTCATGCGCAGGGCCTCCTTGACGAGTCTGCGGAGGGGAATCTCGCCCGTGCCTTCGAGGCTCGCATCACGGGTCTGCATGGGCACCCAATCGGGATGGTGCGGCAGGTGGATCTCAAAGACCTCTTCGCAACTCACAATCCGCTCGCTCGAAGGGATACAGCCGAGAAGGGCATTAAGAAGCGTGGTCTTGCCCGCTTGCGTGCCACCCGCGACGACGACATTGAGGCCGCTCACCATGCAGGCTTCCAGGAAGTGCGCGGACTCGGGCGAGAGAGTGCCTCCCGGCACTAACTGGTGCACATCCATGGGGCGATGCACGAAGCGGCGGATATTGACGGCCCAGTGCTCACGCGTGATGTCAGGGATGGCGACGTGGAGGCGGCTGCCATCAGGGAGCATCGCGTCCACGAAGGGGGTGCTCATGTCGATGCGTCGCCCCGACCACTGAAGCATCCGCTCGACGAGGCTGCGGACTTGAGCATCGGTGAGCACCGCGGTCGTGAGCTCGCTCCTACCCTCACGGGCGACGAACACCTTGCCCGGAGCATTGATCCAGACCTCTTCGACATCTGGGTCGTCGAAGAACCGCTGCAGGGGTCCGAAGCCGGCGACGTCGTCAAGCACGCGGCGCGAGACCGCTGCAAGCTCGACGTCCGACTGGGCCGGGTCGTCCACCTGCGTGACGAGTCGCCGCACGGCCGTGCGCACCAGCTCTTCCACCGCATCTCGGTCTCGCAGTGGATCCAGACCCCCACGCCGCACCGCGTCGCGCACATCAGCCTCGATGACGTCCTGCACCGATGTCGACACTTCCGCTCCCTTCGCTCGGCAATCGCTGTCCATGAGCAGCAACCGCATGCAATGACGAAGGTAGGAAGGTCGAAGCTCCCCAACCAGATGACATCGCGCACCCTCAGTGCGCGTTAGCTCACCGCGGCCGATCGTGAGGGGATTGACGCGTGGGACACGCGCAATCGATCACGCGGAATGCGCGATCCAGGAAACTCAGTCGATGATGTCGAGCACGAGCGGGAGGCGGGAGTACGCCGTGCCTGCCGGCGACACCACAACTGCCGGCTCCGGGTCCGCGAGCAGCGGCAGCGCGGCCTCCATGCGCTCGGAATCCTCAGCGTGCAGGCGCAGCAGTGGCGCGCCGCTCACCACCGTGTCTCCAGGCTTGACGAGGACCTCGATGCCCGCAGAGGCGGACACCGGATCGTCCTTGGTCGCTCGCCCAGCACCGAGGCGCCACGCGGCGCGCCCGATGGCGAGGGCATCGCAGCGCGTGACCACGCCGTCACGGTCCGCGGTGACCGTCTCGACGATCGGTGCCCTCGGCAGCGGCGCATCGAGGTCGCCACCCTGGGCGAGGATCATCCGACGCCAGTGGTCCATGGCGCGGCCACTGGCGATCGCCTCGGCCGGATCGGCATCGATCCCCACGAGTTCGAGCATGTGTCGTGCCAGCAGGAGCGTGAGCTCGACGACATCGTCGGGCCCACCCCCGGCGAGCACCTCCACCGACTCGGCCACCTCGAGGGCATTGCCGACGGCCACTCCCAGGGGCACGTCCATCGCCGTGACAAGGGCACGCGTGCGCACACCCTCATCGCGCCCGAGCGCCACCATGGTGCGTGCGAGCTGGACCGCGCGAGCTGTGTCAGACATGAAGGCACCTGACCCGGTCTTGACGTCGAGCACGAGCGCTGATGTGCCTTCAGCGATCTTCTTGCTCATGATCGACGAAGCGATGAGCGGGATGATGTCTACCGTCGACGTCACGTCACGCAGGGCGTAGAGCTTGCGGTCGGCAGGCGCCAGACCGGAACCGGCGGCACAGATCACTCCCCCGACGTCGTCGAGCATCGACAGCATCTCGGCATTGGTGAGGTGGGCGCGCCACCCGGGGATGGACTCGAGCTTGTCGAGAGTGCCACCCGTGTGACCGAGCCCGCGCCCTGACAGCTGCGGCACGGCCGCGCCGCATGCGGCGACGATCGGTACCAGGGGAAGCGTGATCTTGTCGCCCACTCCACCCGTGGAGTGCTTGTCCACCGTGGGACGTGACAGCGATCCGAAGTCCATCCGCTCGCCGGAGCGGATCATGGCCTGGGTCCACCTGACGAGTTCGGGCTCGGTCAGCCCCTGGAAGTAGATCGCCATGGCCATGGCGGCCATCTGCTCCTCGTGCACATCCCCGCGCGTGTAGGCGTCGATCAGCCAGTCGATCTGATCACCGGTCAGAGTGCCGCCATCGCGCTTGGCGCGGATGAGGTCGACCGCAGCGAAGGGCTCCGTGCTGCTCACGACTCGCTCGCCGCGTGCCCCGCCATGAGCAGACCGATGCGCGCACGATCCGCGTCTGCGGCACTCATCGTCTCGACGATCCGGCCGTCGTACATCACCGCAATGCGATCAGACAGGCCCAGGACCTCATCGAGTTCGGCAGAAACGAGCAACACGGCGGCGCCCCGATCTCGCGCGGCCACGATCTGGGAGTGGATGAACTCGATCGACCCCACGTCGACGCCACGGGTGGGCTGCGCAGCAATGAGGAGGGCGGGCTCGGCAGCGAGCTCGCGCGCGATCACGACCTTTTGCTTGTTGCCGCCCGACAGGGACTGGACGGTCGTCTGGGCCGAGGGTGTGCGAATGTCGAACTGCCCGACGAGTTCCTCTGCGAGAGCGTCGACCGCACCTCGATTGCGGATACCGAAGCGGGCGAACTCAGGCTCGTCGAATCGATCGAGGACGAGGTTGTCCGCCACTGAGTAGCCGCCTACGAGGCCATCTGCCTCGCGATCCTCGGGCACGTGACCCACGCCCATGGCATGAACGGCTCGGGGTGAGCGGTCCTTGGCATCCTGGCCGTTGACGGTGACGGCATCGGCGCGGCACGGACGCAGGCCCGTGAGAGCCTGGACAAGCTCGCGCTGACCGTTGCCCTCCACCCCCGCGATGCCCAAGATCTCCCCGGCGCGCACCTGGAGGGAGACGTCGCGCACAGCGGGGAGACCGATGTCATTGCTGGCACTCAACCCGACCACGTCGAGGACGACCTCACCTGGGTCTGCCGGCACCTTCTCGACCGTGAGCAGCACGGTGCGGCCCACCATCATCTGCGCCAGGCCAGCGGCATCCGTCTGCGCCGGAGTGATCGTGCCGACGGCCTTGCCGCCGCGCAGCACCTCGATGGTGTCGGCGATCGCGAGGACCTCGCGGAGCTTGTGAGTGATGAAGATGACGGAGACACCCGAGTCGGCGAAGCCCTTGATGACGTCGAGCAGATCGTCGGTCTCCTGGGGCGTGAGGACCGCGGTGGGCTCATCAAGGATGAGGATGTCGGCCTTGCGATAGAGGGCCTTGAGGATCTCGACTCTCTGCTGCGTGCCCACGGGTAGGTCCTCGACCTTGGCGTCGACATCGAGTTGCAGGCCAAACTCCTCGGCAAGACGCGCGACCTCTGCGCGCGCCTTGCGCATGTTGACGAAGGGGCCCTGATGGGGTTCGTCGCCGAGGATGACATTTTCGGCGACAGTGAAGACCGGGACGAGTTGGAAGTGCTGGTGGACCATCCCGATACCGCGACGAATCGCGTCACGCGGACCCTTGAGTCGCACGGCTTCGCCCTTGATGAGGATCTCGCCCTCGTCGGGTTCGTAAAGCCCGTAGATCATCTTGACCAGCGTGGACTTGCCTGCACCGTTCTCACCGAGCAGTGCGAGAACCTCTCCGCGGTGGACGCGCAAGGACACGTCGGCGTTGGCGACGACCCCGGGGAACCTCTTGGTGAGCCCACGGGCCTCGAGTGCGACTTCCCTCGTCGGTGTCATGGCCTAGTCCTTTTCATACGGTCGGCCGACAGCGGCGGGAGGTTTGATGCGCCCGGACACGATCGCGAGAAGCACGATGGTGAGGATGTAAGGGAGCATGTTGACGAATTGCGGCGGAATATCGACGACCGCATCGGACTGCAGTTGGCTGGCGACGCCCTGCGTGAGCCCGAAGAAGAAGGCGGCCGCAAGGGCTCCGATCGGATTCCAGGCTCCGAAGATCATGATGGCGAGCGCGGTGAAGCCCCGGCCGGCCGTGAACCCACGCTCGAAGGTGCCGGCGGCCTCGAGCGAGAGATAGGCACCTGCCAGGCCTGCCAAGGCCCCAGCGATCGTGACGTTCCAGAAGCGGGTCGACTGCACGCCGATGCCTGAGGTGTCAGAGGCGCTGGGCTTCTCGCCGACCGAGCGAGTGCGCAAGCCCCAGACGGTCTTGAAGAGCAGCACCCACAGCAGCAGGGCGATGACGATGGCCGCAAAGGTGAAGATCCCGTTGTTGAAGAAGACCGGCCCGATGAGCGGGATGTCCGCCAGCAAGGGAATCCGAATCGTCGGCGTCACGCCCGGGAGTTGGAACCCCTGCGCATAGAA
>CAJBMR010000484.1 GCA_903954205.1 uncultured bacterium
CCGGGGTGCAGAAACCACACTGCAGGCCGTGCTCCTCCTTGAATCCCTCCTGGATGGGATCAAGCTGCTGAGCGTCGGCGAGACCTTCGACGGTCGTCACCTCGCGGCCATCCGCCTGAACCGCCAAGACGGTGCAGCTCTTGGCCGGTCGGCCGTTGAGCAGGACCGTGCAGGCGCCACATCCCGTGGTGTCGCAGCCCACGTGGGTGCCGGTGAGCTCCAGGCCCTGCCGGATCAGGTGGGCCAGCAGCAGCCGGGGCTCGATATCGAGGGTGCGCTTCACGCCGTTGACGGTGATGGTGACCCGTCGGGTGGCCACACCCTCCGCCGGCGCATCCGGCACGACTTCGTACAGGCTCGTCATTTCAGGCCGCCTTCGGCTCGGACTGGGCGATATTGGTGAGAATTCGGGTGACGAAGGTCTTAACGACCTGTCGCTTGTACGCCGCTGAACCACGATGGTCGGTGCGCGGATCGGCCGCGCCAGCGACCGCCTCCGCAGCAGCCTCGATCGTCTCGGCGTTCAAGGTCTTGCCGACGAGCGCGCCCGAGATGTCGGCGTTGGCATCGATGGTCTTGCCGCCGACTCCGGCGAGCGCGCAGCCCGCACGCGTGACGGTCCCGCCGCTCATGTCGAGCGCGATCGCCACGGATGCGGTGGCGAAGTCACCTACTCGGCGTTCGAGCTTGAGGTAGCTGCCCACGCGCGTGCCCTTGGCGGGCGGGATGACCGCTTCGACGGCGACCTCGTTGTAGGCGAGGGCATTGGTGAAGGGGCCGAGCACGAAGTCCTTCATCGCGATCTCACGTCGGCCGTTGGGGCCCTGAGCCACGATGCGGCCGTCGAGTGCGATCATCGTCGCTGCCCAGTCACCCTGCGGATCGGCGTGGCACACGGACCCGACGAAGGTGCCGCGGGTGCGCACCAGTGGATCGGCGACCAGGGACGCGGCTGCAGCGAGCGTCGGCTGGGTCTCGGCGATCAGGTCGGAGTATTCGACGTCCTCGTGCCGCACAAGCGCGCCGATGTGCAGGGTGCCGTCAGGGTCCTGGCGCAGGTAGTCGAGGCCAGGGACGTTGTTGATGTCGACGATGCGCTCGGGTGATGCGAAGCGCAGCTTGAGCATGGGGATCAGGCTCTGCCCGCCGGCGAGGACCTTGGCCTCCCCGTTGCTGCGATCCAAGATGGCGACGGCCTCAGCCACCGAAGCGGGGGCGTCGTACGCGAAACGTGATGGGTACATGGGGTCCTCTCGCGTGTGATCTCGGGTCTAGCCCTGCGTGTCGCGTACGGCGACAGGCAGGGAGTCGGCATCGGGGTCGGGTCGGGGCTCCTGATGAGGCGGCCACGGGCCCTGGACAGGCTGCCCCGCCACCTTGAGGAACTCCGTGAACTGCGGCCACGCCCACACAGTGGGGCTCGGGCCCTCCTTGGGGGAATTCTCGATCAGCGCGTAGAGACGCGGATTGCCACGCTCGTGACCTGTGGATTCCACAGCCATGCCCTGCTCCTCTCCGAGCGGAGTCGATCTCGGAAAGTTACACCCCGGCGGGACACGCGCAACCGGGAACGACCAAACCGGCAGCAATCGGACCAGGGCCTGACTAGTCGGAGCGCTCGTCGAGGATTTCCGCAACGATCGAGACCGCGACTTCAGCGGGGGTGCGCCCGCCGAGCGGGAGCCCGGCCGGCCCGTGGACCCGGGAGAGGTCGGTGACGTCTCGGTAGGCGAGCCAATCCGCCCGCGCCTCCTGCATCGCCGGCGACCCGAGGGCCCCGATGTAGCCCGCGTCCCCCTCCAGCGCCGCCAGGAGGCACCTGCTGGACGTCTCCACGTCATGTCCCATGACGACGATGGCGTCCAAGGGCGACAGGCTCGCAGCCAGGCCCGCCACCATCTCGGGGCGCGTCTCCGCGGCGACCTGCCACCCCAGGAGGCGTCCCTGGGCCCCCAGCGCCTCTGCGAAGGGTCCCCCGCCGGCGATCACCAACCGCGGGATCGGGGCGAAGACGGTAAGGACGGTGCTGGGCCCGAGATCGACGGCGGGATCACCGGAGCGCAGCAACTCGGCCAGACGCCCCTCTGCTGAGTCCGGCGTGGCGACATCCAGCGCCGTGACCTCTCCATCCGCGATCTCTGCCGCGATGCCCACCGGGCGATGCTCGAGCAGCGCCGGCCAGATATCGGACGGGAGCTGGTCGGCGGGCACGACCAGGAACTCCACGGGCGTCCCGACGGCGAGTCCACACTGGGGGGCTTCGAGGGAGGTCACCTCATGCGTCACCCGTCGCCCCCGGCTCAGGCGACGTGAGGCGACATCGGCGAGGAAGCCGTCGAAGGCCCCGTCGGCAAGGTGCCCGACCCGGCCCCCACCGGGAGTGAAGGCCACCGCCTCATTGGAGGCCGTCGGCGAAATCATCCACGCGACATCGGCGCGCGTGCCCGACCTCGCGCAGGCGGACACACTCAGGGCGACGTCGTACACGTCGGCGAGTGTACGTCGGCTACGGGTCCTTCACCACATGCGCGAAGCGAGCCTCTCGCCCAACGCGTGCATGCGCTCGAACGGGGCATCCAGCGTTTCCTCACCCGGCACCCACGTGACGATGGCGGCGTACGCAACGGCATCAGAGGAAGACCACGCGACACCCATGTCCGCGCGCACGCCTGGGTCGGAGCCGGTCTTGTTCCACAGACGTAGGTCGCCGTCGCCATGTGAGAGGGGATCGAGCCGGAAGGGAGCGGCCACCATACTGAGGTCGACCCCCGTGAGGAGCCATCTCTCCACGAGGGCCCCGGCAGCCGGCGAGATCCCCGCGACACTTCCGCCACGTGAAGCCAGGTGAATGCGCCGAGCTACCTCGGCAAGCTCGCGCGCGGTGCCCGTCGACAGCGAGGCCGGGTCATGAGCGGTGCGGACGTCGCGCACCCGATCGTGCAGCGCGCTATCGACGCAGCCGAGGGCGAACGCACGCTGTGTCACCGGCTCCAGTCCCACAAGATCGAGCAGCACATTCGTGGCCCAGTTGTCGCTCACCGCTGCGACCAGGACGCATGCATCCACGAGCGGCAGCGAGTCCTGGGAGAGGTGCTGCCACAGACCCGAATCGGCCACCGCCACGCGCGGATCGCGGGCGAGGACCTGATGCGGATCGAGGCTGCCCTCGACGAGCCGCTCGGCAATCTCGCAGAGCAGGAAGACCTTGCCGATACTCGCCGTGGGATGGACGTAGTCCGCAGCCTCCTCCTCGATCACTACGCCGTCGGCATCCATGAGGCAGAAGGACCAGACCATGGGCACGGTCGCAGTCTAGGAAGGCGCCATGACCGCCCCGTATCCGAACCAGGATCAGCTAGCCATGACCGGATCACTCCGCTCGGCCGGGGCCTTGATCACTCACGCTCGCGACAAGCGCGCTAGCCGGACACGGTGATCGACGGCTGCGAAAGCTCGACGTAGGTCGGTCGTCCACCGGCGCTTCCGGCTATCTCGAGGGTCATGCGGTAGCGAGTACGGCCGAGGTCTGCCTTGACCGGGACCATTCCTGCCCAGTAGGCGTAGACGGGGGTGTACGGACTCCGGATCCGGTCCGGAGCTCCGAACACCTTGACGTCGAAGCCAGCACCGTAGGCAGCGAGGAAATCTGTGTCCCCCCTGAGGAACGCGATGTTCAGAATCCGCGCGATAGGCGGATAGGACCCGTCTGGCCGCCGCTCGGAATCCAGCGAGTACACGAGCCAATTGAGGACCTGGCCGCGCCTGCACACGGTCTCCAATGCAGCGCTGCCCTTCCCTGTGCTGTCCGGACTGTTGTCGGTCATCCAGATGCACTCTGCGGCTGACTTGCCCGCGAGGACGCCTGCGACATCAACGGTGGTGACGACGTTGAACTGTGTGCTGTACGCACCCGGAAGGCCCTGCGCATCGACCTTGTCATTCATGAATTACCTCCGCGGGTCGGATAGAGAATCCGCTCGAGTGCCTCATGGTCTTGCCGCTGGTGCCGACGCAGATGTCCAGCGAGTAGGGCTGCACCGAAGTCAATGTGGGCACAGTCAGGGTGAAGACCGAGACGCCGTCCACGCTCGACGGCGCTGGCACCAACGCGGGATTCTCGAATTCGATGGAGTGAAGGTGGACGTAGGCCTCGCACTCCAGTGACACGGCGAGCCAGAAGATGCGATCGCCTTCCTGCACAGCCGTCGACACATTGGGCCCTCCAAGCTCCTGTGAACCGAAGGCTCGCCGCGAGTCGAAGCCAAACACGCTGTCCTCAAGCGAATCGGCATAGAGAGCAGACAGGACATCGACGAAGACTCTGACCACGACATCAG
>CAJBMR010000485.1 GCA_903954205.1 uncultured bacterium
ACGAAGCCGGAGAGCGAGGGGGTCGCGCGCCGAAGCGTGCGCAGAGGCTTGCGGCCGCGCGGATCGTCGATCATGTCGGCGTAGAGGTGCTCGGCATCGGAGTTGGCGACGACGATGTCGGCGTCGATGCGCTCACCGTCGGTGAGTTCCACGCCGGTCACGCCCGCCGAGTCGGTGATCACCCGGCGCACATCAGCGCCCGTGCGCATCACCACGCCACGCTCCTCGCACCGCGCAATGAGCGCATCCGCCAGGGTGGCGAGTCCGCCGCCGAGGTGCCAGGCGCCGAACTCCTGCTCGACGTAGGGCACGGTCATGAGCGCCGCGGGAGCCTTGCGCGGATCCGATCCCTGGTACGTCGCATAGCGATCGAGCAGCGTCACCTGGCGCGGATCGCGCAGGTGCTTGCGTCCGAGTCGGCGCAGGCTAGTGAAAGGAGCGACCGCCTTCACCTCGCGCGGATCGGTCGCGAGCTTGATGAGCGTCCCCGCGCCTTCGAGCGGCGACTGGATGAAGGGGCGGCGCGTGATGCGCCACACCTCCGCCGCGCGCGCCATGAGCCCGCGCCAATCCTCCGTCGCGGTGCCACCCAGTTGCTCGCCCATAGCTCGGGCGATGCGCGCGGGATCCGTGCCGGGCACCTCGAGTGAGCTGTTGTCAGCGAAGCGGTAGGCGAACGCCGTGTCGAGCGGTTGGACGTCGACCGACTCCTCGAGGGCCTTCCCGGTCTTGAGGAAGAGGTCCCGGTAGACGGCAGGGAGAGTGAACAGGCTCGGCCCGGTGTCGAAGACGAATCCGTCGCGCTCGTAGCGTGCGAGCTTGCCGCCGAAGCGCGAGCCCTGCTCGAGCAGCGTGACGTCGTGCCCCTTGACCTTCAGGCGCGCGGCCGCGGCCATGCCGCCCACACCGCCTCCGATCACGACGACGCGAGCCACTCCGCCAGCCTAGGGCGCGGCTCCTGCTGGGATGGACACGCTCCTTGCGCGCCTGGCAGCATGCGCCTGTGACGCGGCTGCGGTGTGCGATTCGGCCGGTGGGGAGCCTGGTCCTCGCCAGCGCCCTTGTCGCCTTCGGTGCATCCGGTGCCGTATCCGCTGCGCCGCCCAAGGCGGGAGACCGCTGCCCCAAGGTGGGTGCTGTGGCCAAGGACGCCCAGGGTCGCTCGCTGGTGTGCGCTAAGAGCAAGGGCGGCAGGCTCACCTGGCGCGTGGGCAAGAATCCGGCTCCGCCACCCTCACCCAGCCCGGCGGGGGTGCCGTACGAGTGGTCGGGCTCCTGGGAGCGCGGCTGGCAGCGCGTCAGTACGCCGCCGCCATGCCCGAGCAACCTGTCAAGCCTCTTCACTCACCTCCCCTTCGACGCGACCGACGTCACGTCGATCCGGCGCCCGGGCTACTCCAATCCGCAGTCCGGCTACAAGCCGCACGGTCACGTGCGCTTCTCGCCGGCCGATGCCGACGGCGTCCAGCGCATCGTGGCCCCCGCCGACGGCTGGCTCTACGCCATCGGCCGGTACCAAGAGGCCTACACGCCCGGCAACGACCAGGTCATCCTCGACTTCTTCACTGACTGCGGTGTGATGTGGCGTTTCGATCACCTTCGCGACGGCACGCTCGCCCCTGCGCTGCAGACGGCGGTGGATCGGATCGCGCTCCGAGAGGACTCCCGGACCACCCGTGTGACCCCCGTGCGCGTGAAGGCGGGAGATGTGATCGCTACTGCCGTCGGCGCGACGGACTGCGAGGTGGGTAGACCCCTGTGCATTCCGCCGGGTGGCCCCAACTACTTCGTCGACTTCGGCGTGTACGACCCACGCCAACTCAACGGTGCCGCGCTTGCCGACCCCGCGTATCTAAGGGATGCCCCCATGGAGAGCTTCAAGGGCATCGCCGTGTGCTGGCTCGATCTCTTCCCGGGCTCCCGGAGTGCTCTGAACCGACTGGCCGAGGGCGACTCCGACTACTGCACGGTGCCCTGACTCGGCTCCGCGCTCAGGCGCGTGACCACAGCAAGACTGCGAGCGCGACGCCCGGGGCAGCCCAGACCCACCCCCAGCGCGCCGTCGCGGCCACTACCGAGTCCCGGTACCCGTAGAGAATCGACAGCTGTGGTGGGAAGAACGCCGGGATAGTGAAGCCGAAGAGCACGAAGGCGATCGCGATCTCCGGTGTCGGTGCGAGCAGGGCCGCGGGCACGAAGAGCAGGATGCGCACGGTGCTGAGCAGAGCCCAGACGCGCATGCCCGGCCGCCACGGGATCCGCTGCGAGGGATGCAGGACCGAACCCACGAAGACGGCGGCGCCGGACAGAGCGAGGATCGGTGCGGCCCAGGCGAGCGCGGTGGCGGTCCAGTCGGGAGTCTCCCGCGTGACGTTGAGGACGAGGCCGAGGCCGAGTGCAATAACGGGGGCCTGGTCGATCCACGACGTGCGCATGCGCTGCGGCTCGGGGGCATTGCGCCGGAGGATCCAGGTGAAGAAGCCGAAGATGATGATGTAGAGCCGGTCGATGATCACCGCGAAGACCGTGCCGGGCGGCCCGGCAATCGCGGTCGCGACGGGAATCACCCAGAAGCCACCATTGGCATTGGCGGACCATCCACGCAGGACAGCGCGCCCGGTGCGATCCGGTCCACGGGGAGTGGTCCACCACGCGCAGGCCATGATCACGGCGGTGATGCCCGCCGCGAGCAGGGGCCACAGCAGATCACCGAAGCCCTCGAGGCGCCACGCGGCCAGGATCGAGACGCCGACTGAGACGATGACGATCTGGAACCTGATGATGCGCCGCCACGCATCTGCGAGGCGAGGGCTTCGCGCACTGGCTACGCCGATGCCCGCTCCGAGCGCGTAGGCCAGGGCGACGATGAGCCCGGTCATCGCTGAATCACGGCAGCGGCCGCCCCCGCCATGTCAGGGTCCCGGCGCGATGCCGGTGCAGCGAGGTGACGATGAGGCCAGCAAAGGTCGCAACCGAGGCGGGCTGCAGCAGGACGTCGGGCCATATGCGCTCGCCGGTGCGGCGTGCGACGACGTAGCGGCCGAGGACGCCGGCTCCGTATCCGGCGGCGCCCCATGCGCGCGCACCTCGGCTCGGTCCGACAAGGGCGAAGACGGGCGGAGCGACGTAGGCCAGCACCATCACGGCAGCGAGGGTGTAGGCGACGGGGGACGGCTGCACGACCGACCACACAGACTTGGTGTAGCCCTCGTAGATCTCCGGCCAGGACGAGTACATGCGGCAGGACGCGATCGCACTGCCATCGGCCGGGGCACCTTGAAAGCCGGCACGCTTGACGGCGCGCAGGATGCCGACGTCTTCGAGGATGAGGTCGGAGACGGCGGCGTGACCACCGCTGATGCGATAGGCGCGTGCATCGACGACGAGGAACTGGCCGATTGCCGCTGCCATCGAGGGGTAGTGGCTGCGCTCGGTGATCCGGATGGGCAGGGCGGTCACCCACGACCACGTGACGAGTGGCTGCGTGATGCGCTCGGCGCGCGTGATCGCCACCTGGCGTGGGTAGGGCGAGAGCAGGTCGAGGCCACCCTCGCGCATGTGGTGGATCGTCGAGGCGACCGCGCGCGCGCTGAGTTGCACGTCGGCATCGACGAAGACGAGTACGTCGCCGCTGGCTTCCTGGGCGAGGCGATGGCACGCCCAGGACTTGCCCAGCCAGCCGCTGGGGGGCAGGTCGTCGGGACCGTCGATGACCTTGACCCGTGGATCGGATCCGACGACCTGGCGGATGACATCGCCGGTGCCATCGGTCGAGCCGTCGTCGAGGATGAGGATCTCGAGGTCAGGCAATCCCTCCTGGGCGAGCAGGGAACGCAGGGTCGGCGTGATGCGGTGGGCCTCGTCGCGCGCGGGGAGC
>CAJBMR010000486.1 GCA_903954205.1 uncultured bacterium
CGCTGGGAGCGCGGCCGTGGCGCTGGGCAGCCGGCGCGGCGCTGGGGCTCGCGTGCGCCGTGAAGTGGTCTGGGCTGTGGTACCTCGCCGCCTTTGGCCTGCTCACCGTCATCTGGGATGTCGCCCTGCGTCGCCGACTGGGCGTGGTCCAACCGTGGACCGTGACGCTGCTGCGCAGCGCGCCCATCGCATTCGTCGCGATGGTCGGCACGGCTGCGGTGACCTACGTCGCCACCTGGTCAGGGTGGCTGTTCACCGACGGTGGCTGGGGGCGACAGTGGGCCGACAGCACGCCCTCCATCATCCCCGCGGCTCTGAGATCGCTGTGGCACTATCACGGCGAAGCCTGGCAATTCCATGTCGGGCTGACAGGCGACCACTCCTATGAATCGCATGGGCCGAGCTGGTTCATGCAGACGAGGCCCACGTCCTTCTACTGGTCGAGCCTGCAGAACGGAGAGTCGGGATGCGCCGCGGACTCCTGCGCCGCAGAAGTTCTCGCGCTCGGCAATCCGCTCATCTGGTGGATCGGCTCCATCGCGCTGCTCTACCTCGTGTGGCGCTGGATCACGCGCAGGGATTGGCGGGCCGGAGCCGTCCTCCTCGCGGTGCTCGCCGGCTGGGTGCCGTGGCTGATCTACCTCGACCGGACCATCTTTTCGTTCTACTCCGTCGTCTTCCTGCCCTACCTCGCGATGGCGTTGGCCATGATGATCGGAGCGCTCATCGGCCCGCCCGACGCGAGTCGCGATCGCCGCCGCGTGGGCACCTGGGTGGCAGCGAGCATCCTCGTCTTGATCGTGATCGCGGCCTGGTGGTTCTACCCGATCTGGACCGGGGAGGTCATCCCCTACGAGCAGTGGACCTGGCGCATGTGGATGCCGACCTGGGTCTGACCGGTCAGCGCTCGGGGCACCAGTCGCCGGCGTCCGCGGGCATGATGCAGGCGCCGTACGTCACCACCGTCTTGCCGATGGTGCGCGTCGTGCCATCGGGCAGCAGGACCTCGCCACGCGGCATGGTCAATCGCACGCGGGTGGCGGTCATCTCGGCCAGGAGAGAGGCAGGGATTGTGACGACCGTGCGGTAGGGATAGGGCTCGGCGCAGCCCTTGGATCCGCGCACGCCGACGGTGACCTCGGGGTTGCTTACCCAACCGGCATCGGTCTTCAGTCGGACGTAGGTGCGTGCCGGTGCCGGGTACTTCCAGCATTCGACGATCGAGAGTGACTCGACGACCTCGACCGGCTCCTCGCACGTGTAGGTGGCGGAGAACTCACGATCGATCCAGTGACATGCCGCGACAGGGCCCTCCGCGCGAGCCGGCACAGCAGCGAGTACGCCGCCGGCCATGAGCGCGGCTGCGACCACACCGACCGACAGGGACTTTCCGGACATGACTCCTCCTTCGCCCCCACACGTTAGGGCGGCGGCGGGCAGGAGTCGCGGTGATCGACACGGCGCGGCAGGCAGCGCTGCGGAAATTCCCAGGAAGCGCCTCGGGAACGAGAGCCCCGCAGGGCCATTCAACGGTGTGTGGAGCTGAGGGGATTTGAACCCCTGACCCCCTCGATGCGAACGAGGTGCGCTACCGGACTGCGCTACAGCCCCGGGGGGCCGAGGCCCCGTCGGCCGAGGTCGCCCTCGGACAGGGCGTGACACTACACCAGCGGGTTGCGCGTCACGCGGTCTGGTCGAAGACCTCTTCCCACGTGGGAGGCGACACGCGAGCGTGCGTCATCGGCACCTCCGCCTGCGTGTGCGCGGGAATGTCTCGATCGGATCGGTCGGCTCGCTCGGCACGCCGCACACGACGCCGCTCATCGAGAGCGCGCTCCGCGGACATGCGCGCTGAACGACGCTCGGCCAGCACGGCAACGGGAAGGAAAGCGAGCAGTGGGAGCCACAGGAGGATGGTGATGATGCCGGGCAGGAGTCCCGCGACCCAGCCGGTCGTGGCCAGGGCGCCTACGGTGGCGGTGGCGGCCACGATGATGCGGCGACGGCGCGCCGCTGCGCCCTGGGCGACATCAGCGTCGTCCGCGATGCGCGCCAGCGTGCCCATCGCGACCCGGTGACGCTCGATGCGCCGCGCCTGGTCGTCGTCGTGGCGGCGGAGCCACATCGGGATGAGGACGGCGGCCCACAGGGCAACGATCGCCACATAGATCAAACCCGTCACATCAATGAACGTTAGGTGTCGCGGCCCTCGGAATGGGGGACCTCGCCGCTCGATGGGCCCCGTGTCGCGCTAGGCCCCGGGACTGACTCGCGAGGACAGCCACCGGCCGAGCACGCCCTCGGGGACATCATCCGCGCACAGGGCGAAGGTGAGGTGGTCTCGCCAGGCACCGTCGATGTGGAGATAGCGCTCGCGCAGACCCTCTTCGCGGAAGCCCAACTTTTGCACCACCCGCAGCGATGCTGCGTTCTCGGGACGGATGTTGATCTCGACGCGATGCAGCCCGACCTCGCCGAAGCAGTGGTCGGTGGCCATCGCCACCGCGGTCGGCATGATGCCGCGCCCCGCAGCGCGCTGGTCGATCCAATAGCCGATGTAGGCACTGAGCAGCGATCCGCGGGCGATGCCACCGACCGTCACCTGGCCGGCGAAGGACCCGTCCACAATGAGCGCAAAGGGAAGTCCCCTTCCCTCGCGCGCCTCGGCACGCAGTCGTCGCACCATCGCACCGTACGTCGCGGGGGCGTCCTGCTCGGCGAGCGGAAGAGTCGCCTCCCACGGGCGCAGCCACCGCGCATTGCGCGTGCGGACTTCACGCCAGGCGGTCGCGTCACGCAGTCGGAGCGGTCGCAACTCGATGCGTCCTTCGCGCAGTCGAGCGGGCCAGCCATGACTCATTCCGGTCGCACCCAGTGGCCGCGCTTGCCGCCCGACTTCTCATCGAGGCGGATATCGGTGATGACCGCGGCAGGATCCACCGCCTTCACCATGTCGACGAGCGCGAGCGCTGCCACGGAGACGCACGTGAGGGCCTCCATCTCGACGCCCGTGCGATCCGCGGTGCGCACGGTCGCGACGATGGCCACGCCCCCATCTTCGACCTGGAGGTCCACCTCGACGCCGTGAATGGCGAGCGGGTGGCACAGGGGCACGAGATCCGGGGTGCGCTTGGCCGCCTGGATTCCGGCGATCCTCGCGACGGCGAGTGCATCCCCCTTGGGCACACCCTCTCCCCGCAGGAGAGCGACAACCTCGGTGGACACGGTCACCCGGCCCGATGCGGTGGCGGCGCGCACGGTGATGTCCTTGCCGCTGACGTCCACCATGCGAGCGGCGCCGCGGGAGTCCAGGTGCGTGAACTCGCTGCTCATCAGCCGCCTCCTCGCAGATCCATGACCATGAGTTCGTCGCCCTGGGCCACACGCGAGACCTGCTCGGGCACGATCGCCAATCCATCCGCACGCGAGAGGCCGCCGATGATGTGCGACCCCTGGCCGCCCTCGGGTTCTGCCATAAGCAGGCCGTCGCGCGTCTGCAGCCGCACGCGCGCGAACTGCGTCTTGCCATGCGGAGACGTGAACTCGCGCGCACAGATCGCATGCAGTTGAGGTCGCTGGAGATCCGAATGGCCGAGCATCCTCCGGATGAGCGGTCTGACGAACGCCTCGAAGGACACGAAGGAGCTGACGGGATTGCCCGGGAGCGTGACGATAGGTGTCGATCCCACCACGCCCGCCCCCTGCGGCATTCCCGGCTGCATCGCAACCTTCACGAATTCGACACCGCCCAGCCGCGTGAGGACCGCCTTGACGGTGTCATAGGCGCCCATGCTCACACCCCCTGAGGTGATGATGAGATCGCTGCGTGCAGCCTCCTCGAGGAGCATGCGCTCCAACTCGTCCTCGTCATCTCGCACCGGGCCCACGCGCACGGCCTCTGCACCGGCCTCGCGCACCGCAGCCGTGAGCATGTAGCTATTGGAATCCACGATCTGACCGGGGCCGGGCTCCACTCCCGGATCCACGAGCTCGTCACCGGTGGAGATGACGCTCACGCGCGGACGACGGTGGACAGGGATCGTGGCGAGCCCCACGGCAGCGAGCATCGCGATCACCCGCGCGTTGATCGGGGTCCCGGGCTCGAGGACTAGCTCCCCCGCCGCCACGTCCTCACCGCGACGCCGAATGTGAGCACCGGGATCGGGTGCGCGCGTGATCGTCACCTCGTCGGTGGCCCCGTCTGTCCACTCCACGGGCACGACAGCGTCCGTCCCCTCCGGGATGGGCGCTCCCGTCATGATGCGCACGGCTGTGCCCGGAACGAGCCGCTCCGCCGCCTCCTGACCGGCGGCGATGTCGCCGCGCACGGGAAGACGGATGGCGCTTCCATCGGAGGCACCGGAGACGTCGCTCACGCGTACGGCGTAGCCGTCCATAGAACTGTTGTCGAAGGAGGGCAGCGGCCAACTCGCCGTCACCGAATCAGCGAGCACGAGGCCGTCGGCCTCGAGCAGGGATACCTGCTGCGCCGGGAGTGCCTGGGCATCGCCGAGGACGATGAGCTGATGCTCCTCGACCGACCTCATGTCACGCCTCGCCTTCGAGCGCACGGGGCAGCCAGGCGCGCAGAGCGGGGCCGAGGTCGTCACGCTCAAGGGCCAGGCGGATCACGGCCTGGAGGTAGGAGAGCCGGTCGCCGGTGTCGTAGCGGCGTCCTGTGAAGAGCACGCCGTGCACGCGCCCGGCGAGGGCGAGCTCACGAAGGGCGTCGGTGAGCTGGATCTCCCCGCCGCGGCCCGGCTGCGTGCGGGCAAGCACGGAGAAGATCTCGGGGTCCAGGATGTAGCGACCGATGACCGCCAGCGTGCTTGGCGCAGCAGCCGTATCCGGCTTCTCCACCAGATCGGTGACGCTGACGACGTCGTCGGACGAGGTGGGGGCGACAGCGGCGCATCCGTAGAGCGAGATCTGGTCGCGCGGGACCTCCATCAGGCAGAGCACCGAGCCGCCGAGCTCGTCACGCACGGCGATCATCCGCTCGAGCACGGCATCGCGCGGATCGATGAGGTCATCTCCCAGGAGGACGGCGAAGGGCTGGTCTCCGACATGTCGCTCCGCCATGAGCACCGCATGGCCGAGGCCCAGCGCGTCGCCCTGTCGCACGTAGTGGATGCGGGCGAGGTCGTTGGACTCGGTGACGCTGCGCAAGCGGGCCGTGTCGCCCTTGGCCTCGAGCGCCGACTCCAACTCCAGATTGCGATCGAAGTGATCCTCGAGTGGGCGCTTGCTCCGGCCCGTCACAAAGAGGACGTCGTCGAGGCCGGCTGCGACAGCCTCTTCGACGACGTACTGGATCGCGGGCTTGTCCACGACCGGGAGCATCTCCTTGGGAGTTGCCTTGGTCGCCGGGAGGAATCGCGTGCCGAGGCCGGCCGCAGGGATGACCGCCGTCGTCACGCGCATAGGGACACCCTAGGAGAATGCCCGGGTGAGCACCCCCGACACCGACTCATCGGCTGCCAAGGCGGCCGCGAGGGCTGAGGCCCGGGACCGACGCAGATCCACGGAGCGCCCCGACCCGGAGGCCCTTGCCCAAGTGGCCCTGGCGCTGCTCGAGGAGCTGCCCGGGCCGCTTCGGGTCACGTGCTACGCGTCCTACGGCACCGAGCCGGACACCGGCACGATGCGCAGGCGCCTCGCCGAGGCAGGCTTCGAGGTGCTGCTGCCGCGAGTGGACGGCGATGACCTGCACTGGGTTGTCGACGGTACCGACACGGCCGTGTCGTCCATGGGGATCACTGAACCCGCGGGCGCCGCCGTGGACCTCCTGCCCGTGCGTGCGCTGCTCGTGCCTGCACTCGCCGTCACGCAGAGCGGGGATCGGTTGGGCAAGGGTGGGGGCTACTACGACCGAGTGCTCGCAGGCCTGACCCAGGCGCGCCCGCCCGTCGTGGCCATCGCCGGTGACACCGACGTCGTGGATGTGCTTCCCACCGATGCGCACGATCAGCGGGTGCAGGTGATCGTGACACCGACCGGCGTCATTCGCTGCTTGTCTCACTAGAGACCGAGCGCGCGCGCGAGTGCGAGACCGGCGAGGATCGCCCCCAGGCTGCCTGCGACAGACACGACGACGTTCGTGACCGATGCTGCAGGTCGGCCTTCGCGCACGAGGACGAGCGTGTCGAGCGCAAAAGAGGAGAAGGTCGTCAGCGCACCGCAGAAGCCGACGCCGAGGAAGAGCAGCAGACCAGGACTGGCTGAGGCTAGGAGCACCCCCAGCACGAAGGAACCGGCCAGGTTGGCGATGAGGATGGACCAGGGGAATCGCCCACCCACCAGGCGGATGAGCAGATAGCGCACCGCGGCACCGAGCGCGCCGCCGAGAGCCACGAGCAGGACATCGATCATGTGACCGGCCTGCGTCGACGCAACGAACGGCCGAGCGAAGTGCCGCCCCACAGCGCGAGCAGCCCACCAGCAAGGGTGGCGACGACGTACGCCGCGCTCGTCGCCACGGCCCCCTGGTCCGCGAGCAGCACGGCATCAGCGGCGAATGCGGAGAAGGTGGTGAAGCCGCCGAGTACGCCCACGCCGAGGAAGGGTCGCCATAGCAGGTGGCGCGCCGGATGCGCGAGCACGTAGGCGACGAGCAGGCCCATGAGCGCGCAACCGAGGACGTTGACGGCGAGGGTGGCCCAGGGAAGTGCGATCCCCCACCGATTGGCGACGACGTCCACGGCGTAACGAGTCGTGGCGCCGAGAGCGCCTCCCACCGCAACCGCGACGAGTGCCCGGGCGTCGTCCCGGAACTCAGCGCGGCCACGCGTGCGGGCCATGGATCAGGCGTCGCGTCGCACGAAGAGGATCCACGCGGGGATGGCGATGATCAGGAACCAGCCGCCGAAGACGGCCAGGTGACCCCAGGCTTCCGCGCCGTCGGTGGACACGGCTGCCGCTCCGCCGGAGAAGGGAAGCAGCCAGTCGATCCACGTCCAGCCCTGGACGAAGGCGATGGCGCTCACGATCGGCTCGATGAGCACGGCGAGAACGATGGGCGCGATGATCCCGACCGGTTGGTTGCGCGTGAGCGCGGTGATCGCGAGGGCGACGAGGACGAAGAGCACGACGTACAGCACGGCGCGCACCCCGGACGCACCCCATGCCGTCTCGTCCCAGGTAGCGCCCGTGCCGGCGATGACGCCGCCGAGCGCCTGCGCGAGGACAATCGTCGCAATGGCGAGTATGGCCGCGACGATGATGACGATGGCGACCATGAGCGTCTTGGCGATGAAGACGGGCGTGCGACGCGGGAAGGTCGCGAGCGTGATGCGGATCAGCCCGTGTCGATATTCCTGGCCGAAGGCAGCAGCGCCGATGGCGCACAGCACGGCAGCGGTCAGGGGTAGGAAGCCGGCGAGGCCGCCTGCGCCCGAGCCGTCGGGCGGGCCACCAGCATCGGGGCCGAGACTGCCGACAAGCCAGGACACGAAGAGAGCGAGACCCGCGGGCACGAGCATGGCCAGGCCGATGAGGGCCCACGTGGAGCGCACGGTGCTGATGCGGACCCACTCATAGCGAAGTTCCCCGGTCATGACGCCTCCCCGAATGCGAACTGCTGTCCATCTCCGGTGAGCTGCATGAAGGTCTCCTCCAGGCTCGCCTTACGGGTTGCCAGCTCGAGCACGGCGACCCCACCGTCAAACGCGAGGCGCCCGATCTCATCGGTGGCGAGTCCGGTCACGGCGAGCGCATCTGCCTCCTCGGTGACCGTCCCACCCGATGCACGGAGCAGGCCGGCCAGGCGAGCGGAGTCGGTGGACCGCACGATGACATCGCTGCGCTGTGAGACGAGTTCGTCGATGGTGCCGTCGGCGACGAGTCGACCGCGCGCGATGACCACGACGTGATCGGCCATGAGCTGCATTTCCGACAGAAGGTGACTCGAGACGAGTACGGCGCGTCCCTCCGCGGCGTAGTGGCGCAGGAACTCACGGAGCCACTGGATGGACTGGGGGTCCAGGCCATTGGCGGGCTCGTCAAGCATGAGCGCCTGGGGCTCTGCCAGGACGGCGCCCGCCAGACCGAGTCGCTGCGCCATACCGAGTGAGAAGTTCTTCGGCCGCTCGTCGGCAACCTCCGTTAGGCCCACCATGGAGAGGACGTGGTCGATGCGCGATGCAGGGAGCTTGGCCTCCGTCGCGAGCATGCGGAGGTGGTCGCGCGCAGTACGCCCCGGCAGGAACGGACGTGCATCGAGGTGGGTGCCCACCACCCGACTGGGATGCGCGTGATCACGCAGGGGCTTGCCGTCGAAGTCGGTCTGTCCCTCTCCTCGGTCCAGGCCCAGCATGAGGCGCATGGTGGTGGATTTGCCGGCGCCGTTCGGGCCCAGGAAGCCCGTAACGACGCCGTCGGGGACGGTGAAGGACAGGTCATCGACGGCGCGCAGGCTGCCGAAGGACTTGCCGATGTTCTCAACGACGATGGTCACGGCAGCGACCCTACCCGCGCCCCGACCTCACTCCCGGCGGTCATCCCCAGGGATTGCTCCGCGACTACCCCGCGCACTGCTGAGTTAGCACTCCTCTACGACGAGTGCTAAGATCGGATGTCCCCGAAGGAGGTTCGCGTGCCCACGTACCAGTACGCC
>CAJBMR010000487.1 GCA_903954205.1 uncultured bacterium
CGGCGGCGACGCGCGGCTTGCCGGACATGTCGACTCCGCGCACGGTGAGCACGACCATGAGGATCGCCGAGCCCACGATGGCCATGTCCGCGACGTTGAACACCGGCCAGTAGGGCAACTGGAAGAAGTCGACGACGTAGCCCTGGCCCGGCCCGGCGTACTCCTCGCCGAAGCCCGGTGGGCGGGTGAGCCGGTCGATGAGGTTGCCGACCGCACCGCCCAGGAGACCACCCAGGGCGATCGCCCACGGCAGGCTGCCGAGCCGCGTCGCGGTGCGGATGATGACGACGGCGACAACCGCGGCGATGATCGCGAAGACCCACGTGAAGCCGGAACCGATGCCGAATCCGGCACCGGTGTTCTCGACGAAGGTGAGCCGGAACCACTGACCCACGACCTCAACGGGGCCCTCGCCTGAGGCGATTCGAGGCTGGAGGACTGCCAGGGCCCATGCCTTGGTCACCTGGTCGATGAGGATGACGAGGACGGCCACGGCGAGGGTGACCCAAATGAGCCGCCGACGCGGCCTCTCGGCGGTGTCAGGTGCATCGGTCACCCCGACAGGCTACGCGGATGCGTGCCAGCAGGTATCGCGGGCTTAGTAGGCCCGGCGCTCCTCGATCTCCTTGCAGGCCAAGCACATGGTCGCCCGCGGGAAAGCCTGAAGCCTGAACTTGCCGACCGGCTTGTCGCACACCTCGCACATGCCATACGTGCCGTTGTCGATGCGCGCAAGGGCGTGCTCGGTCTGCTGCAGCATGTCGCGGGAGTTGTTGGCCAGGGACATCTCGTGCTCGCGCTCGAAGGTCTTGCTGCCCGCGTCAGCCTGATCATCGCCTGCGCCCTCGCCGGAGTCGGCGATGAGGTCGGCGATGTCCTGCTCGGTGACCGCGATCTCCTCGAGCAGCCGTGCAACATCGGCCTCAAGTGCCTTGCGCACCTCGGCGATCTCCGCAGGCGTCCACGGCGACTCGTCCTCGCGCACCGCGAGCCGCTTCTTGACCGGTGCTGCCTTCTTGGCAGGGGCTGCCTTCTTGACCGGTGCTGCCTTCTTCGCGGGGGCAGCTGCCTTCGCCGGTGCGGCCTTCGCGGGAGCGGCCTTCTTCGCCGGGGCAGCGTTCTTCGCGGGTGCGGCGGACTTCGCCGGCGCGGCCTTCGCGGGAGCTGCCTTCTTCGCGGGAGCTGCCTTCGCGGGAGCGGCCTTCTTCGCGGGCGCTGCCTTCGCGGGAGCTGCCTTCTTCGCGGGAGCTGCCTTCGCGGGAGCGGCCTTCTTCGCCGGCGCGGCCTTCGCGGGAGCGGCCTTCTTCGCGGGTGCAGCCTTCTTCGCCGGAGCAGCCTTCTTCGCCGGCGCGGCCTTCTTGGCGGTGCCCATGGCTCTCCCCCCTCCGACAGCGAGCGACCCGCCGAGGGGCCGGCGGATCGCGTGAGGCCCTGAGGTTAGGGCTCGGCGGCTTCCGGGGCAACCACCGACTCGCGTGACCCCGGTTAACGAAGCCCTTTATCCGAATTCACGGGTAAAATCGACTTGCGCAACCGTATTCACGGTATAGATTTCCCTTTAATGACTCATTTGCGGATATCGGAAGCGGCCGCCTACCTCGGCGTAAGCGACGACACCCTGCGTCGTTGGATCGATGCGGGCCGCGTGCGGGCCACCAGCGACGCGTCGGGGCGCCAGGTGGTCGAGGGGTCCGAGGTCGCCCGACTGCTGCGCGAGACCGCTCCCGCCCACATCACCGCCGAGACCGCACCCATCGTGGGGCGCTCGGCGCGCAATCGCTTCGCCGGCATCGTCACCCGCGTCGTGAAGGACACCGTCATGGCCCAGGTGGAGATCCAGGCGGGCCCGCATCGTCTCGTGTCGCTGCTGAGCGCCGAGGCGGTCGACGAGCTCGGCATCGAGCCCGGATCACTCGCCATCGCCACCGTCAAGGCGACCAATGTCGGCATTGAGGTCCCCGGGACATGAAGGCACATCGAGCACTCAGCGCCGGTGCGGTCATCGGTGCGCTCATTGCCGTCACATCAGCATGTGCACCACAGTCCTCGTCGACGACCATCACCGTCGGCGCTGCCTCGTCCCTCACCGAGGTTCTCGTGACGATCGGCGAGGACTACATGGCGGCCAACCCCGAGGTCACGGTGACCTTCTCCTTCGCCGGAAGCAGTGCGATTGCCGAGCAGATTCGCAGTGGTGCGCCCCTCGATGCCTTCGCCTCCGCGGGCACGACGTCCATGGAGCCGCTGGCCACCGAGGGACTCGTCACCGACGTCACGGCCTTCGCCACCAACACGCTCATGATCGCCACTCCCCCGGGCAATCCGGGAGGCGTCACCGGCCTGGCGGACCTTCCGGGGGCCACCGTCCTCGTCTGCCAGGAGCAGGTGCCGTGCGGGGTGGCAGCCGCGAAACTCTTCGAACTCAACGGCCTCGAGATCACTCCCGCGAGCTTCGAGCCGGATGTGGTGTCCGTGCTGGGCAAGATCGAGGCCGACGAGGCCGACGCCGGCATCGTCTACGTCACCGATGTGCTCTCCAGCGAGGACCGCGTCGAGGGCATCGCCATCCCCGCCGCGGACAACGTCACGACGACGTACCAGGGGGCCGTCGTGCGTGACGCCGCGCAGGCCGAGGCGGCGGCACTCTTCGTCTCATACCTCACCGCACCGCAGGCGCAGGCCGCACTCGCCGCGGCCGGATTCGCACCCGCACCATGAGCACGGCTGCACCCGCGCGACGGCGTACGACGCCCGTGCCCATCGGCGTCCTCGCCGCCATCGGTGTGGCCTTCCTCGCCATCCCCCTCGTCGGACTCCTGCTCACCACACCGTGGTCGCGCCTGCCCGAGCTCCTCACCTCGCCGGTCGCCGCAGAGGCACTGCGTCTGTCGCTCATCACCTCCCTCAGTGCCACCGCACTCGCGGTGCTCGTCGGCGTTCCGCTCGCCTGGGTCCTCGCACGCGCCCACCTGCCCGGTCGCACCTTCATCAGAGCCCTCGTCACCCTGCCGCTGGTCCTCCCTCCGGTCGTCGGGGGCGTGGCCCTGCTGCTTGCCTTCGGCCGGCGTGGACTGATCGGGCAGTACCTCTACGACTGGTTTGGAGTGCAACTGCCCTTCAGTACGGCGGGCGTGATCATGGCCGAGGCCTTCGTCGCCATGCCCTTCCTCGTCATCACGGTCGAGGGGGCCCTGCGCAGCGCCGATCCACGCTTCGAGGAGGCGGCGGCCACGCTGGGCGCCAAGCGGTGGACGATCCTGCGCCGCATCACGCTGCCCCTCATCGGTCCCGCGCTGCTCGCGGGCACGATCCTGGCGTGGGCACGCGCCCTCGGTGAGTTCGGCGCGACGATCACCTTCGCGGGGAACCTGCCCGGTGTCACGCAGACACTACCGCTCGCGGTCTACTCGGCCCTCGACACCGATCGCGAGGCCGCCATCGCCCTCAGCCTCGTGCTCCTCGTCGCATCACTCGCGGTCCTGCTGCTCCTGCGCGACCGCTACCTGCGCGGCGGCTCCTCATGAGCCTTGACGCGCGCGTGCAACTCGGGCGCGGCGACTTCTCCCTCGATCTCTCACTCGATGCTGCCGACGGCGACACCATAGGCCTGCTCGGTCCCAACGGCTCGGGCAAGTCGACGACCCTGCGCTGCCTCGCCGGGCTCGACGCACCGCAGACCGGCCGCATCGACATCGCGGGAGTGACCGTCGTGGACACCACTCGCGGGATCGATCTGCCTCCCGAGCAGCGCTCGGTGGGCTTCGTCTTCCAGGACTATTTGCTCTTCCCGCACATGTCGGTGCTCGACAACGTCGCCTTCGGCCTGCGTGCTCGCGGGGAAGCCCGTCAGTCAGCCGAGAGGCGCGCACGCGAGTGGCTCGATCGATTGGAGATCGGTGATCTGGCCTCACGCAAGCCCGGCCGGCTGTCCGGCGTCCAGGCGCAGCGGGTCGCACTCGCGCGCGCCCTCGTCATCGAGCCCGATCTACTCCTGCTCGACGAGCCGCTGGCTGCACTGGATGCGGGCACGCGGGCGTCCGTGCGCTCGCTCCTGCGCCGCCACCTTGCCGACTTCCACGGCGCGGTGGTGATGGTCACGCACGATCCCATGGATGCGATGGTGCTGGCTGACCGCGTCGTCGTGCTCGAGGACGGGCACGCCGTGCAGGCGGGGACTCCCGGCGACGTCGCACGACGGCCGGAGTCGACCTACGTCGCACAGCTCGTGGGAGTCAACATGCTGCGCGGCCGCGCGCACGACGGAGTCGTCACCCTCGATAGCGGTGGCCAGATACGGATCGCCAATGTCGCGATCTCGGGGCCCGTCATCGTTGCGCTACGCCCCGAGGCCATCTCCGTGCACCTGCAGCATCCCGAGGGCAGCGCGCGCAATGTCTGGCAGTCGCGCGTGAGCAGCCTCGAGGCACGGGGAGATCTCGTGCGCCTCGAGGTCGAGGGCCCACCGGCATTGACGGCGGTGATCACTCCGGCGGCCGTCGCCGACCTGGGGCTTCATGAGGGCGCCGATGTCTGGCTGACCGCCAAGGCCACCGACCTGGACGTCTACCCCGCGTAGGTGAGCGAGCGCGCGATAGCGTCGGTGCCCGAATGAGGAGGTCGGTGTGCGTGTAGCGAGAGTCGCGCGGTCAATCCGTATCTCTGCGCGCGTGGTCCTCGCTGCTCTTGTCGTGGCGGTCCTCGGTGCAGCCGGGGCCCTGCTCGCCCCCGCGGCGTCGGCGCAGGCGCCCATGTCCGATGCGGCTGACGGCGGACCCATCGAAGCGACGTCGTCGATCATCTTGACCAACGTGTCCGGGCTCGATCTTGCCGCGGGAACGTTCAACGCGACGTTCTATCTCTCAATCACCTGCTCGTCTCCCTGCGCAGCAGAGGACTGGGAGCTCGTCAACGCGCGGTCGTCGACGCGCACCCTCGCCTCCGAGGAAGGTCTGACCACGTGGTGGCTCGTGCTCGGCACGTTCACCTTCAGCCCTGACCTGCGACTCTTTCCCTTCGATACCCAGTACCTGCCGATTCAGATCGAGCACCAAGTGCTCGACGCAGACCAGCTTGCCTTCGTCGCCGATCCGCAAGCGAGTGAGGTGACCACCGATGTGGTTGTCCCCGGCTGGCAGAAGGAGGACTTCACGCTCACGAGTTCGACCGCCGAGTACACGAGCCTTCAGACCGACTACTCCCGCTTGACCTTCACCCTGCCCGTGACGCGCAGCACCCTTGCGAGCGTGACGAAGTTCTACATTCCGCTTGCCATCTTCATTCTCCTCGGCGCCGCGACGCTGGTGCTCTCGCGCAACGACTACCAAATCCGCACGGGTGGCACCGCCCTACTCGGCCTCACCGTCTTCTACCTCGCCACCAGTGGAGGGGTCGGCTTCTCCGGTGCGCTTTCGGTGTGGGATGCGTCCGTGCTGCTCGGCTATCTCGCACTCGGCCTCGTGCTCACCTGCGGAATCGTCGGCTCCTACCGCTTCAACGAGGGCGTCTACGACGGGCCGGAC
>CAJBMR010000488.1 GCA_903954205.1 uncultured bacterium
ACGTGTCCGGGAGTGTCGATGAGGTTGAGGACGTAGTCGCGGCCGTCCTGGGCGCGATAGGGCAGGCGCACCGCCTGGGACTTGATGGTGATGCCGCGCTCGCGCTCGATGTCCATGCGGTCGAGGTACTGGGCACGCATCTGGCGGGCATCGACCACGCCGGTGAGCTGCAGCATCCGGTCGGCAAGGGTCGACTTGCCGTGGTCGATATGGGCGATGATGCAGAAATTGCGGATCACCGCCGGATCGGTCCGGCCGGGCTGGGGAGCGGGCACCCCAGCATCCTGTCACGGGTCCCCCTAGGGGGCAGTCCGCCGCCCAGGCGCGGCTCCCAGGGCGATTTGAGCCTCGGGGGGCCGCCGGGTACCCTTGGTCCTCGGTCCAGCCGGGGATGGCAGGGCCAACGGCATTCGAGAGGCAGAGGCTCACACGTGGCGAACATCAAGTCGCAGATCAAGCGCAACCGCACCAATGAGAAGGCGCGGCTGCGCAACAAGTCTGTGAAGTCCTCCCTCAGGACCCACGTGCGCAAGTTCCGCGATGCTGCGGACGCCGGTGAAGCCGCCAAGGCCCAGGAGCTCGCCCGCGAGGCGTGCCGCCAGCTGGACAAGGCTGTGAGCAAGGGCGTCATCCACGCCAAGCAGGCCGCCAACCGCAAGTCCTCGATCGCCAAGCGCGCCGCGACCGTCTAGTTCGCCGCTTCTCTATCCGCCAGGCCTCTTGGTCGGGCTTTCCTTACGCGTCCGAGCGCGATGCCGTGGTGACGACGTAGGTCTCCATGTCGTGGAGCTTCTGATCGACGTCGCGAGACTCTCCCTCGCGCAGCCCACCCTTCACGGCCACGTCGAGGTCAGCCAGTCCGACCACGGCCACAGCAAGCCGGTCCGCGCGCCAGCGCTTCGCCCGCGTGCGTGCATTGCGCAACTGCCAGTCGAAGCGGATCCCCGTCTCCTGCATCGCCTCGGCGTCGCTCATCGTCGGCGGCAGGCCCTGCACGCGGACGAGCGATCTGAGCCCGCTGCCGAGCATGGCCGTGACCGCGGGGCCCACTCCTGCGCGCCCCGAGGCCTCAGCCATCCAGCGCAGGTCACGGAGCGCGTCGACGGGGCGCCGGTCCCACACCGAGTCCGACACGCGATAGCCCTGCATATCGGCGACGCCGACGAAATACCGCGCCACCGCTTCCTCGTCGATCGGTCCGCTCTCGACATCGCTGCAGAGTTGGGTGATGGCTCCGATGAGGAGGGCCACGTCATGGCCAATCGCCTCGTAGAGGGCGTGGAGCGCCCCGGAGGTCGCCTTGCGCCCGCGACGTCGCATTTCGGCCGCGAGGAAGTCCTCGGTCTGGCGCCCCTTCTTGAGCGCAGCGCAGGAGACCTCCCGGGCCCCGGCAGCGCGCAGGGCGGTGAGGTACTTCTTGCCCTTCACACCCCCCGGGTGGGCGACGACGAGGGAGACCCCCGGCGGCGGGTCGGCGATCGCCGTATCGATGACTCGCCACAGGGCGTCGTCGATCTGATCGGCATCGCTCACGATGATGAGTGCCGGCTCGTCGAAGAGCGTGGGCCCCAGTGCCTCGGCAAGCGCTGGGACGGCAGCGTCATCCGCCGCCGACACCGTGCGGCGATCGGGGTCTGCCCCGTCGCGCTCGCGCGCCTCGCTGCGCGCCTCCTCCAACGCCTGCTTCACGAGGACCTCTTCGGATCCCGTGATCAAGGTGATGGGCAGGCTCACGCGGGTCAGCATGCCATGGGCCCCATCAGCCGGACGACGTACGCCGCGCCACCTCTTCCCGACATCCACCCGACCTCCGCCCCTTATCGACGCTAACCGGCTCGATGGCGTCGATAACGGGCGGTGATGCCGAGGGGGCTTCGCGCGATCAGCCGGACGACGTACGCCGGGTGACCACGCCGAGCCCGGACCCCGCTCCGGGTCCGGGTCCGGGTCCGGGTCCGGGTCCGGTGATGGCCACATCTCCGGCAAGGTCGGTGCGCGCCACGAGAGCACCGGCGTACTCCCAGGCCCTCAGCGTCTCCGGCGCGGGGTGGCCGTAGCGGTTGCCCTGGCCGACGCTGACGATGGCGACGCGCCCCGCCGTCCAGGACGCCAGGGCCGGATCCTGGAATCGGGACCCGTGATGCGGGATCTTGACGATGTCCACTCCGGGGCCGGCGAGCGATGTACGCAGCGCCACCTGCGCAGCGATTTCGACGTCGCCGAGCAGCAGGAGGCGGACGCCGCGCACCTCGGCGAGGAGCACAACGCTGGCATTGTTGGGCGCCGACTCCGGGCCGCGGATGATGCGCTGCGGCCACAGCACGGTGAGTGCGATGCCATCGACCTGCAGGCGCTGACCCGTGCGGGCAATGCTGACAGGGATCCCCGCGAGCCACTGCTCCACCTTGGTCGCCTGCTCGAGCGGCTCTCGCAGCGGTGATATGAGCGCAGCAGCGACCACTCGATCCTCGAGGACACCGGGCACTCCATCGACATGATCCGCGTGGTGGTGAGTGAGCACCAGGAGGTCGACGCGGGTGACCCCCGCATCCCCGAGGCAGCGATCGATGGCCTGAGGGTCGGGCCCCGTGTCCACCACGACGCTTCCCCCGCTGTCCCCCCGAAGCACGAGGGCATCACCCTGTCCGACATCGCAGGCCAGGGCCAGCCAGTCGGGTGGTGGCCAGCCGGCTCGCTCGGGTAATCGGAGCGCGAGCACCGCGATGGCTGCGAGGAGTACCGCCCCAAACACGACGGTGCGCGGGCGTCCCGTCCGCTCGTGGCGGCCGCGGTGACGGCGGATCGTGTAGACGAGCACCAGCGCGACGAGACCGGCGAGCGCTGCGCCAGCGAGGCCGCCGGGCCACGGAAGAGTCGCAGCTGGCCAGGCGGATGTCGTCTGCGCGACCCACGCAATCCAGGCAGCGAAGGGCTCGGCACATCGCGCAAGCACGACGGCGAGCGCCGGCGCGAAGGTGCCGGTGACAGCGGCGAGCAGGCCGAGCACGGTGACAGGTGCCACCGCTGGCGCTGCCAGAAGATTGGCGGGCAGCGAGACGAGGCTGAGTCCATCGCCGAAGGCGGCGATGAGCGGAAGCGTGGCGACCTGCGCACCGATGGTGAGTGCCAGCGCCGCAACGGCCGCCTGACGGGCTGGCCTCCCCTGCCCCCACCTCGACACGATCGGCGCGGCAAGCAGGATGAGGCCGCCCGTCGCAGCAACCGAGAGGGCGAAGCCCCACGACGAGGCCAGGGGTGGCGACGCCACGACGAGGACGACAACGGCGAAGGCCAGTGCATGCACCCCCGCACGCCGCGTGCCGGTGATGACGGCGAGCAGAGCGACGATGGCCATCACCGAGGCCCGCAGCACACTCGGCTGTGGGCCCACGATGACGACGAAAGCGCCGAGTGCCACCCCCGCCGCGGCGATCCGGGCGATGAGGCCGAGCCCCGCGAGAGTGGCGACGAGCAGGACGGCGCCGACGACGATCGAGGTGTTACCTCCAGAGACTGCGGTGAGGTGCGACAGACCCGCCACGCGCATCTGCTCCGCGAGCTCGGGCGGCTGCGCGGTCTCGTCACCAACGGCGAGGCCTTCCACGAGCGCGGCAGCGGGAGCGGGGGCGCCGTCGAGCGAGGCGCGCAGCGATCCGCGCACGGTGTTGGCCAGCGATCCCAGCGGACCGGGTGGCGAGAGGACTGTCACGCGTTCGGCGTCGATGACCGCCGCGATCCCGCGCAAGGGATCGCCCTCGCGCAGCGAGCCCGAGACGCTCACCCGTGCCCCGATGGGCGGGGCATTCGCTGGTGACATGCGGATCGTCACTGGAGCGCCCAAATCCCACGTGCCCGCGGCGGAGCTCAGCGCTTGTGCGTGGGCTCGCACATCGAGGGTGGGCTCCCCGAAACTCGTCCGCATCCGCATGTCGCCGATGACGCTGGCCTCAATCGTCACTCGCGCACCGATCGCCTGAAGCGGCTCCGCGGTCACGGTCGCGGCGTACGACGCCGAAGACAGCATCGCGGCCGCGACCACGGCGGTGAGCGCAACGGCGGCGTAGTGCCGCCGGGCCAAGGCCCATGCGAGCACCGCAGCGCTCACCAGCGCAAGGCCGAGCTCCACGCGGACGACCAGGAGCGGATCAATTCCCTGCGCGAGGCACAGGTTGGCGCCGAGCACGAGGATCCAAGCCGCGAGGGCACCGGGGATCAGCCCGCTCATCGGACGCGCACCAGGGCGCGGAGCTGGGCCATGAGCGCATCGCCGATGCCGCTCACCTCACCGAGCACCTCGACGTCGGTGAATCGGCCATTGTCCTCGCGCCACTGCACGATGCGCTCAGCTAGCACCGGACCGATGCCCGGGAGCTCCTCGAGTTCCGATGCCGTGGCGGCGTTGAGATCCAGCAGCTCGCCGCCACCCGAAGAGCCACCTGCGGGGCCACCCGACGAGCCTGAGTCTGTGCCGCCTGCGGGCTGGCCGGATGGATCACCCTGCGCCCCCTTCACCCCCACCGCGACCTGCTCCCCGTCGACGAGGACGCGTGCGAGATTGAGGTCGCCGATGGACGCTCCCGCTCGCACTCCCCCGGCCGCCTCGATGGCGTCGACGACACGCGAGCCCGCCGCCAGCGTGAAGACACCCGGATCCACCACGCGTCCGCGGACATGCACGATGACCTCGCCGAGCGGCTGCGCGTCGGGGAGCGCTCCCGCAGATGCGACGGGCTCGGGAATCGTCACGACGGGGCGTGCACGGCCCTGCCACCACCAGTAGCCCACCACCAGCAGGAGTGCGCCGAGGAGCATGGCGAGTGCACGCAGGGTCCTCGGGCTCCAGGTCACCCAGCGACGCTAGGAACCGGCCCCACCGCACGCGGAATACACCGGTATCCCGTGGACGAAGAGGGGTCGACTCCCCTGTGGACGCTAGTCGAGGATCGGTGAGAC
>CAJBMR010000489.1 GCA_903954205.1 uncultured bacterium
CGGATCCCCTGGCGGACGACGAGGTCCGCGCTCTCGCCGACGCGCGCCCGGGATCGACGCTCGACGACTGGCGCGACCTGCAACGACACCTCGCCCGGGTTCATCCGTCGAGATACTCCGCTCTCATCGACGGGGCGCAGGAGGTGAACCTCACGGGGGTGCGCACGTTGACGGACCAGGTCGAGGCGCTGCGGACCGTGGTGCTCATCGACAGGCTCTACGACCGAGACATCCCCGTGCGCGCCTCGGGCGTCCCCTTGGACCGGATCTTCTCCGAGGAGATGCTTCGCGGCGGCTATCGCAAGAAGTACCGGCGCGCCCTGTCGCGCGCCGTGGCGCTGGCTCGGATGGGCGACACGCCCGCAGATGGCGAAACCGGGCCGCCGGACCTGTCATAGTCCCGACATGGAAATGACCGGGTTCTTCAGCGTCCTGGGCGTAGGCATCGTGATCGGCATCATCGCCCGCATCCTCGTGCCCAGCATGCAGCCGATCGGCTGCCTCATGACCATCATCTGCGGCATCGTCGGTGCGGCGATCGGGACCTGGATCGGAGTGCAGTTCTTCGGTCAGGTCTGGGGCTTCAGCTGGCTGACGCTCATCTTGCAGATCCTCGTCGCCACCGTCCTTGTCGCTGTCGTAGCCGCGCTCTTCCGCAAGAGCTCTGCTTAGCCATGCGTGGCTGGTCCGATAGTCGTGCCCTCACGCGGCAGTCCTGGGCGGTCCTGAAGGACAACCGCTACCTCATGGCGTACCCGGTAGTGGGAATCGTGGCCGGGATCATGCCCTTCGGCGTGATCGCCGGTGGAGTCTTCTTCATCGCGTTGAATCAGAACTGGATCGGGTGGGCGCTCGTCGTCATCGGCCTCTACTTGCTCACGCTCGTCACCGCCGTCGTGCAGGCGGCGCTCACGGTGAGCGCGGCCGCTGAGCTTGAGGGCGGCCACTCCTCTCTCGGTCACGGGCTCGGCACGGCCTTCGGTCGCTTGGGTCGACTGGCGCGCTGGGCCTTTGGGGGCACCGTCGTCAACTTGCTTGTAGGGCTCCTGCGTGGCAACAACTCAGGCGGTCTCGTCTCGGTGATCTTCCGCAACGTGCTCGCCGCTGCTGCCGATGTGATGTGGCAGCTCATCACGTTCTTCGTGATGCCGGCGATGATGCTCGACGACCTGGGCATGATCGACGCAATCAAGAAGTCCGCGTCGACCTTCAAGCAGCGCTGGGGCACGCAACTCTCGGGAGGCGTGCGCATCGGAGGTCTCATTGGCCTCATCGCGGTCCTGCCTGCGATCCTCGCCCTCGTCATCGGCGTTGTCCTCGTCACCGCAGGAGTCCCGGCCGCCGGTGTGCCGCTAGCCGTCATCGGCCTCATCGTGCTCATCGTGGCCGGCCTCATCCTCAGCGCCATCCGGGGAGTCTTCTCCGTTGTGCTCTACCGATTCGCCACCCAGGGCATCTGCGAGGGCGGTTTCACCGAGCAGCAACTCGCCGGTGCGGTGAAGGTGAAGGCCTGACTCAGGCCGTAGGCCACTGCAGGCCGGCTTCTGCGATCGCGCTCGCGACCGCCTGCGCCAGTCCGGCGACGTCGGCTGCTTGGGCGAGGTCCTCGTTGCCGAGCAGGAACACCAGGCTCCCGTCCCCGCATTCTGCGACCACGCAGGCCTCGCGCCCCTCGGTGACCCGATCCAGGGCCGCCGAGCGTTCATTGCGGTGGACGACGTCAAAGGGCACCGGAAGGCTGGACGTGTAGGAGTCCCACTCACGCCGCCTGCGCACGGGGGAGTGTGTGATGTCGCACAGGGTGCAGTGCCTCCCGGAGACCTTCCCGGCGAGGTAGGCGATCTCACCGCGCAGGCCACCATCGGCGTCGTAGACGCCGATGAGCCGCCGCACCGTGGTCACGGGCTGACGCTAACCCGTACCGGCCCACTCGGCAGCCGGGGTTGCGCTAGGAGGACCTCACCGTGACGGTGATCGACCCCAGGTTGTCGCCGGGGTTGACCGGGGCTCCGCACATGGCACCGAGAAGTTGCGCCACCGCCTGGGCCGGCACCTGCGCCGTGCCCCGGAGAGGTGCCTGGAGGACACCGGACCACTGGTGGGTCTTGGCATTCACGGCGACCTTCTTGAATTTGGCGATGTGGAAAAGCGCAATGGTC
>CAJBMR010000490.1 GCA_903954205.1 uncultured bacterium
GACGAGCGCATCCAGGAGGCCGTGCTCGAGGTCTTCGACCTGCGCCCGGCGGCGATCATCCGCGATCTCGACCTGCTGCGCCCGATCTATCGTCCGACTGCGGCGTACGGCCACTTCGGCCGGGAGCTCCCCGACTTCACGTGGGAGCGCACCGATCGGGCTGCGGCGCTGAAGGCCGCGGCGGGAGCCTAGTCATCCACCGTTGCTCCACTGTGCGCGCGCCGTCCCTCATCTGTCGCCGCACGCCCCACCCGACCCCGCGGGGCCTCATGCGGGCACGGCGCTGACCACGTCGCACCCCCCTGGCACGATCGTCCCGTGACGGGTCGTGTGGCGAAGGTGGCGGTCGACGTACCTCTCGCGCACCTGGACCGGCTCTTCGACTACTCCGTCCCCGAGGCGCTCGATGCCGAGGCGCAGCCCGGCGTCAGGGTGCGGGTGCGGTTTTCCGGACGACTCGTCGACGGATTCATTGTTGAGCGCGTGGACGAGAGCGAGCACGCCCGTCTCGCTCCGCTCCAGCGCGTCACCTCGCCACTCCCCGTCCTCACTCCCGAGGTGCTCGCGCTGGCACGCGCCGTCGCCGACCGCTACGCCGGCACCCTGCCGGATGTTCTGCGAGCAGCGATCCCGCCGCGGCATGCGCGCGCCGAAACCGCGCTCCTTGCCAAGGATGTCGAGCCACCGCACCTCCCTGTCGAGATCGACCTGTCGGCCTGGGCGGACTACGCGGGTGGGGAAGCCTTCGCGAGTCGTGTGCAGGCGGGGGAGCGCGGACTGCGTGGAGTGTGGACCTCTGCGCCCGGTGTTGGCGTCAGCGCGGCGGCCGACTGGCCGGCTCTTATCGCGCACACCGCGCTCGCTGCCGCCCCCCATGGCGGTGTGGTCGTCGTCGTGCCCGATGCCCGTGACCTCGCTCGCGTGGCCGCGGCCCTCGATGCCGCGGGCGGTGCCGATGCCTATGCCGCCCTGTCGGCAGACGCCGGGCCCCAGCGCCGCTACACCTCCTTCTTGCGTGTACTCACCGGGCGAGTTCCCATCGCCCTGGGCACTCGTGCGGCGGCGTTCGCACCCGTGGCATCACCATCCCTGCTCATCGTGTGGGACGACGGCGACGAGTCCCTCGCAGAGCCGCATGCGCCGGGGTGGCATGCGCGCGAGGTCCTTGCTCTGCGCTCACAACTCACCGGTGCGTCGCTCCTCGCCGGTGGCTATACCCGGACGGTCGAGACCCAGCAGTGGATCGCCACGTCGTGGGCCGCACCCCTCGCGCCTCGCCGCGACGTGCTGCGCACCACGGCTCCGCGGGTCATCCCGGATGACGATGACGGCTCGCGCATCCCGCGTCGCGCTTACGACGCTGCACGGGAGGCACTGGACGCCGGGCCTGTGCTCGTGCAGGTGGGGCGCCGGGGTTACGTGCCCACCCTTGCCTGCCAGCGCTGTCGTGAGCGAGCCTCGTGCCCGGCATGCGGCGGACCTCTTGCGCTGGGCGCACGTGGAGGGGCGCCCACCTGCCGATGGTGCAGCACGCGCGTGGCGTCGTGGCACTGTCGCAGTTGTGGCGGCGATCGCCTGCGCGCCATCTCCGTGGGCTCCGCCCGCACGGCCGAGGAGTTGGGTCGTGCCTTCCCAGGCGTGCCCGTCGTCACGTCGACCGGTGAGCGCAGCGTCGATCAGGTGGGCGAGGAGCCCGCGCTTGTCGTCGCGACGACCGGCACCGAACCCTGGGCCACGGGTGGATACGCCGCCGTACTCCTTCTTGATGCGGCCGCTCAGACCTCCCGAGTCGCCCTGCGCGCCGGAGAAGAGACCGCGCGTCGCTGGTTCGCTGCAGGCGCTCTTGCCCGGCCGGGTGCACCGGTGGTGGTGACGGCCGACGCGGGGCTCCCCGTCGTGCAGGCGCTGGTGCGCTGGGATCCCGGATGGCTCGCAGCGCGGGAGCTCGACGAGCGCCGAGAACTGGGCCTGCCGCCCGCCGTGCGCGCCGCGACCCTCACGGGCGAGCCCCTCGCCGTCCAGGCCGCCGCCGGAGCGCTGCCCCATGCGGCGCGCGTCATGGGGCCGCTAC
>CAJBMR010000491.1 GCA_903954205.1 uncultured bacterium
CATCGCTCTGGCACGAGCCCTGGCCCCCCGCCCACGCCTCCTCCTCCTCGACGAGCCCTTCGGCGCGCTGGACCGGGATCTGCGCGACCGCCTCGCTGTCGACGTGAGGGCGCTCCTGCGCGCTCAGGGGACCCCGGCGATCCACGTGACGCACGACCGTGAGGAGGCAGACCTCATCGCGGACCGCATCGAGCGGCTTGCTCCCCCGCCGACGGCGCCCTAGGCTGCAGATACTTAGACGTCAAAGTATCTGCAGCAGGGTGACACCTGCAGCAGCGCGGACCTGGAGGCGGCGTGACCGATCGGCCCTTGCGCTTCGTCACCGCCGCGAGCCTCTTCGATGGACATGATGCGGCCATCACGATCATGCGCCGCATCCTGCAATCACAGGGCGCTGAGGTGATCCACCTCGGCCACGATCGCAGCGTGGCCGAGGTCGTCCGCGCCACTATCCAGGAGGACGCCGACGGCGTAGCGATCTCGTCCTATCAGGGCGGTCATGTCGAGTACTTCACCTACCTGCGCACGTCATTGCGCGAGGCCGGCGCCGATCATGTGGGTGTCTACGGCGGGGGCGGAGGGGTGATCCTGCCCGATGAGATCGCACTTCTCGCCAGCCAGGATGTGCGCATCTACTCACCCGAGGATGGTCAGCGACTCGGGCTCGTGGGCATGATCGACGACATGCTCGCCACGTGCCGAGAGCGCACAAGGCCCGACAGTCCACCGCTCGAGGCGGTGATGACAGGAGACGAGGTAGCGCTCGGTCGGCTGCTGACGGCCATCGCCGATGAGCAGGCGGATGCGCGGACTCTCGAGGTCCTGGAGGCGTCACGCGATCATCGCCGCGTCCCCGTGCTTGGCATCACCGGCACGGGCGGCTCCGGCAAGTCCAGCCTCACCGACGAGATCGTCCGGCGCATGCGGCTCGACAGCGCAGGCAAGGTGCGCATTGCCGTGCTGGCCGTCGATCCCACGCGGTCACGGGGCGGAGGCGCTCTGCTCGGCGACCGGATCCGCATGAATTCCACGGCGGACGATGGGGTCTTCTTCCGCTCCATCGCCACGCGCGGTGAGGGTGCGGTCCCGGCCCACCTCCCGGTAGCGGTGAGCGCTTGCGCGGTTGCCGGCTATGACCTCGTCATCGTCGAGACTCCCGGCATCGGACAGGGCGACCACGCGATCACCGATCTCGCCGACGTCTCGCTCTACGTCATGACGCCGGAGTTCGGAGCAGCGACCCAGCTCGAGAAGATCGACATGCTCGACTACGCCGACGTCGTTGCCATCAACAAGTTCGATCGCCGCGGAGCCCTCGATGCCCTTCGCGATGTGTCCCGACAGGTCCTGCGCAACCGGGGTGACTTCACTCTCCGCTGGGAGGACATGCCCGTCTTCGGCACCTCGGCCGCCCACTTCGACGATGACGGCGTAACCGCGCTGACCCAGCATCTCGAACGCGAGCTCATCGAGCGCGGACTGCGCATGGAGACGCCCGACGCTCCCGCATCACGCGTGACCACCGCGGGCGCAGGACCCGTCCCTGCCGAGCGGGTGCGCTATCTCTCCGAGATCGCCCAGGCCATCCGCGACTACCACCGCGTGACGCAGCAGCAGGCCGACGTCGCCGATGAGGTCGCCGCACTCGACCGCGCTTTCGAGATCACGGGGCTTGCCGCACTCGCCGAGCCCCGCGCCGACCGGGCCGCCGCTCTCCTGCCCGAGATCGCTCAGGAACTCCACGACTGGCCCGCTGACGTCATCGCCCTGCGCGACGACCCCGGCGCGTGGCGCACCACCCTGTCGGGCACACGCATCTGCCGCGTGGGACTGCCCCGCGGCGCCTCAGCCGGTGAGTTGGTCCACTTCCTTCGCTCGGAGAACCTCCCCGGCCGCTTCCCCTTCACGTCGGGCGTCTTCCCTCTCAAGCGCGATGGCGAGATGCCCGCGCGCATGTTCGCCGGCGAGGGCGATCCCGCCCGCACCAATCGCAGGTTCCACCTCTTGGCCGAGGGCCGCGAGGCCACCCGCCTGTCGGTCGCGTTCGACTCTGTCACCCTCTATGGCCGCGATCCCGCGGAGCGCCCCGACATCTACGGCAAGGTCGGCACCTCCGGGGTGAGCATCGCGACGATCGACGACATGCGTGAACTCTTCCGCGGTTTCGACCTGTGCGATCCCTCCACATCGGTCTCGATGACCATCAATGGGCCTGCGCCGACCATCCTCGCGATGTTCCTCGCCTGCGCTGTCGACGATCAACTGGAACGAGCCGAGGCGTCGAGGGGCTCGCTCACCAGCGAGGATCGCGCGGAGGTCACCGCGCGCACGCTGGCGACGATCCGCGGCACCGTGCAGGCGGACATCCTCAAGGAGGACCAGGGCCAGAACACCTGCATCTTCTCCACGGAATTTGCTCTGCGCTGCATGGCCGATGTCCAGCAGTGGTTCATCGACCACGAGGTGCGCTCGTTCTACTCCGTCTCCATCTCGGGCTACCACATTGCCGAGGCCGGGGCCTTCCCGATCACGCAGCTCGCCTTCACCCTGGCCAATGCGTTTACCTACGTCGAGGCCTACCGGGCACGCGGCATGGACGTCGATGACTTCGCATCCAGCTTCTCCTTCTTCTTCTCCAATGGCATGGATGCCGAATACACGGTGCTCGGTCGCGTGGCACGGCGTATCTGGGCGATCGCCCTGCGCGATCGCTACGGCGCGGGATCCCGCGCGCAGCGACTGAAGTACCACATCCAGACCTCCGGCAGATCACTTCACGCCCAGGAGATGTCCTTCAACGACATCCGGACGACACTGCAGGCACTGTGCGCCTACTACGACTCGTGCAACTCGCTTCACACCAACGCCTACGACGAGGCCGTGACCACTCCCACGGACGAGTCCGTGCGGCGCGCGCTTGCCATCCAGCTCATCATCGACTCCGAGTGGGGCTTGGCGGGGATCGACAACCCACTGCAGGGCTCCTACGTCGTCGAGGAACTCACGGACCTCGTCGAGGAGGCGGTGCTCGCGGAGTTCGATCGACTCACCGAGCGAGGCGGCGTACTCGGTGCGATGGAGACCGGCTACCAGCGCGGGCGGATCCAGGACGAGTCGATGGAATACGAGCGCCGCAAGCACGACGGCTCCCTGCCGATCGTCGGCGTCAACACCTTCGTCGATCCCATCTCGGGGAGTGAGCCTCCTGAGGCCGTGTCCCGTGCCACTGAGGCTGAGAGATCAAGCCAGGTCGCTCGCGTTCAGGACTTCCACGAGCGCCACCGTCACGACGCAGATGCGGCCCTCACGCAGCTTCGCGATGCGGCACGCGGTGACGGCAACGTCTTCGGAGCACTCATGGAGGCGGTGCGCTCCTGCTCGCTGGGGCAGATCACGGATGCCTTCTTCGAGGTCGGCGGCCAGTATCGGCGGGGCATGTGAACGCCGACCCCATCGCACTCGCCGAGGCCCACTGGGTCGATCACGGATGGGGCGAAGCCGCTCCAGGCATGCGACTGGTCACGACCATCACGCGAGTGCAGCAACTGCTTCACCAGAGCATCGATGAGCTGCTCCGCCCCGATCTCACGTTCGCGCGCTACGAAATCCTCATGCTGCTGGTCTTCAGCAAGCGGGGCGCGCTGCCCATGTCGGTGATCGGCTCGCGCCTCCAGGTGCACGCTGCCTCAGTGACAAGCGCCGTGGATCGCCTTGAGCGGGACGGCTACGTCACGCGGGAGCGCGGCGAGGGCGATCGTCGCCAGGTGCTCGCCCGCATCACGTCCGCGGGCCGCCGTCGCGCGCTTGCGGCAACCGAAATCCTCAATCAAGAGGTCTTCGAAGATGTAGGCCTTCCCGCAGCGGCAGCGGGGAGGCTGACAACAAGCTTGGATCGGATGCGAGAGCACCGCGGAGAGACGCTAGACGCCTAGAGGCTCGCGAGGGATCGCGGTGCTCGGGTAGCCGCCTTGCCGAGGCGGCTGCGAGTGCCCAACTCCTCGGCCATGAACTCGCGCAGCAGGTCGATGGCCGCAAGGACCTTGTCACTGCGCAGGGAATAGAGCACGTGCGGCCCCTGACGGGTGGCCTCAACGACTCCGCGGTCACGCAGAATCGCGAGGTGCTGCGAGCAGTTGGGCTGGCCGATCTCCAGCGCCTCCGCAAGCTCTCCGACCGTCAGGGGTCCGTCACGCAACTCGTTGATAATGAGAAGGCGCTTGGGATCCGCGATCGCCTTGCACAAACGTGCATGCAACTCATGGATCTCAAGCGCCGTCTCACGGTCCACTGATCAATTCCTCATTACGGGTTGAGCGAGCACTTCTGGACGGCACTGCCGCCACGGATGTCGTTGACAACGATCTTCATGAGGCCCGAGTTCGAGCTCGCCAGCGTGAAGTTGATCTTGCCCGGCTTCCAGACCTTCTGGGTGAGCACGAGGGCGGTCGGGGCCGGGTTGGTGAAGAGGGCGCTCTCCTCCGTACGAATGCCGATGTAGGAGTCCGCGCCCTTCGAAAGACC
>CAJBMR010000492.1 GCA_903954205.1 uncultured bacterium
CCCACGCGAAGAGGTAGGTCGCTGCATCGGCGAGGTAGAGCAGGACAAAGGTCTCGGGGCGATCGATGTCGACGATGGCGGCACCGATCAGCCCGCCCATGCCGAGACCGAGGTTGAGCAGCATGAAGCCGACGGCGAAGGCCGTAGGCCGCTGCTCCTCCGTGACGAGTTGTGCGGTGAATGTGGTGACAGGGCCCCAGATGCCCGCGGCGCCGACAGCCATCAGGGTGGCGACGGCGAACGCCGCAGGCACGGTCGTCACCTGCGACAGCAGCGCGACGCCGCTGGCCTCCAGGAGGATCGCGACGAGAATGACGGGGCGCGGGCCAAAGCGATCCGTGAGTGTGCCCGCGGTCGGTGCGGCTGCAAGCCCCACCACTGCCATCCAGGTGAGGACGAGCGAGGCGGTGAGGATCGCAAAGCCGCGTACCTCGGCAAGGTAGACGACGAGCAGCGACATCGTCAGTCCGCTGCCGATCGCGTCGAGGAATCGGCCCAGAGCGAGCGTGCGGAAGGGGCCGTGTAGGACGGCGCGCACCTCGGCGACCGTGCTCACGCGGCGCCCCTTCCCTTGACGAAGTGGCCAGTCTGGCCGATCAGTCCTCGGGATCGTCGAGCCGGGCTAGCCAGGTCGCGAGTCGCTCGATCGGAGTCTCGAACTCGGGATTGAGGTCGACGAATTCACGCAGCCGCTCGGCCAGCCAATCGACGCTGACCTCCTCCTCGCCACGTCGGCGCTGGAGTTCCTCGATGCCCCGGTCGGTGAAGTACATGGCTCAGGCGAACGCCGCTTCGACGACGGCGCGCTGCTCTTCCTCGTGGCGGTGGTGGCTGCCGACCGCGGGCGACGACGACGAGGGCCGCGAGATGCCCTCGATTGCTCGGCCGCCGAGGATGCCGGGGAGATTCAGCGCCATGAAGGACCAGGCGCCCTGATTGGCCGGCTCCTCCTGGACCCAGCGGATGCTGGCGCCCTCGGGGTAGGCATCGATCATCGCCGGCAGCGTGCGCCAGGGCAGCGGGTAGAGACGCTCGACGCGCAGGATCGCCGTCCGAGTGTCACCGCGACGCTCTCGCTCGGCGGCGAGGTCGTAGTAGACCTTGCCGCTGCACAGCAGGATCCGCTCGACCTGCGCGGGATCCACGCTGTCATCACCAATAGCCGGCCGGAAATGGCCATCGAGGAAGTCGCTCAGGGGTGATGTCGCTGCCTTCGCACGCAGCAGGGACTTGGGTGTGAAGACGACGAGGGGACGCACGAGTGGTGAGTGCATCTGCCAGCGCAGAAGGTGGAAGAACGACGCGGGGGATGAGGGCATCGCGACGGTCATGTTGTCCTGCGCGCAGAGCTGGAGGAAGCGCTCCACTCGGGCTGATGAGTGGTCGGGGCCCTGGCCCTCGTAGCCGTGGGGGAGCAGCATGACCAGCGATGAGCGCTGGTTCCACTTCTGCTCGCCCGAGGCGATGAACTCGTCGATGATCGTCTGGGCACCGTCGACGAAGTCGCCGAACTGCGCCTCCCACATGACGAGGGCGTCGGGTCGGGCAACGGAGTAGCCGTACTCGAACCCGAGGGCCGCGAACTCACTGAGCAGAGAGTCGTAGACCCACAGCTTGGCGCCGTCTCGGTAGCAGCGCTTGAGGGGCTTGTACTGCCATCCCGTGGCCTTGTCGACGATCACGGCGTGCCGGTGGCCGAACGTGCCGCGACGGGAGTCCTGCCCTGCCAGTCTCACCGAACGGCCCTCCAGGAGCAGCGACCCGATGGCGAGTGCCTCGCCCATGCCCCAGTCGATGCTGTCGTCGGCCACCATCTGCGCGCGGCGCTGGAGTTGGGGGGCCAGGCGCGGATGCAACGTGAAGCCCTCGGGCATGCTGATCTGCGAGTCGATGACGCTCTCGACGGCGTCCCTGCTGATCCCGGTGAGGATGTCTCCGGCAGGTCCCATGGGCGCGAGGGTGAGCTGCCCGGTGCGTACGACCTCGTCGGATCCCTCGCTGAAGTCGCCCCCGGTCAACGCCGCACGGCTGCCCTGGAAGATCGTCTCGAGCTCTTCCTGGAAGTGGCGCAGCGCCTCCTCGGCCTCCTCGACAGTGATGTCTCCGCGGCCGATGAGCGACTCGGTGTAGTGCTTGCGCACCGAGCGCTTCGCATCAATGAGCTCGTACATCAGCTGCTGCGTGAGCGAGGGATCGTCGGCCTCGTTGTGTCCGCGCCGGCGGTAGGTGACGAGGTCGATGACGACGTCCTTATGGAAGGCCTGGCGGAACTCGAAGGCGAGGCGTGCCACTCGGAGGACCGCCTCGGGATCGTCGCCGTTGACGTGGAAGATCGGGGCCTGCACCATGCGCGCCACGTCGGTGGAGTAGACGCTCGAGCGGCTGTAGCGCGGAGAGGTGGTGAAGCCGACCTGGTTGTTGACGACGACGTGCACGGTGCCACCGGTGCGGTAGCCCTGCAGTTGGGAGAGGTTGAGCGTCTCGGCCACCACTCCTTGGCCGGCAAACGCGGCATCTCCGTGCAGGAGCAGCGGCAGGATGTCGAACGAGCGATCGCGCGGGAGCTGGTCTTGCTTCGCGCGCACGATGCCCTCGAGAACCGGGTCGACGGCTTCGAGATGCGAGGGGTTGGCGGCGACGTACACGAGCGTCTCGTGCCCGTCGATGCTGCGGTAGGTCCCGCTCGTGCCCAGGTGGTACTTCACATCGCCGGAGCCCTGCACGGACTCGTCGCCGTAGTTGCCCTCGAACTCGGCGAAGATCTGCGCGTAGGACTTGCCGGCGATATTGGTGAGGACGTTGAGGCGGCCACGATGCGGCATGCCGATGGCGACCTCGATGATGTCATCACGCGCTGCGGAGGAGAGGACCTCGTCGAGCAGCGGGATGAGTGACTCCGACCCCTCGAGGGAGAAGCGCTTCTGGCCGACGTACTTGGTCTGCAGGAACGTCTCGAATGCCTCGGACTGGTTGAGCTTGTGGAGGATGCGGAGCTGCTCCTCGCGGCTCGGCTTGTGATGCGGGATCTCCACGCGCTCCTGGATCCAGTGTCGCTGCTCGGGGTCCTGGATGTGCATGTACTCGATGCCGATGCTGCGGGTGTAGGAGTCACGCAGGACCCCGAGGATCTCGCGCAGTTTCATGAGCGGCCGGCCGGCGAAACCCCCCGTAGCGAACTCCCGATCGAGGTCCCACAGGGTGAGGCCGTGGGAGAGCACATCCAGGTCCGGATGCATCCGCTGCTCGTATTCGAGCGGGTTGGTATCGGCCATGAGGTGGCCGCGCACGCGATAGGCGTGGATGACCTCCTGCACGCGCACCGTCTTGTCGAGATCGGTCTCATGGGAGGCCGAGATGTCGCGGGCCCACTTGATCGGCTCATAGGGGATACGCAGGCTGCGGAAGATGTCGCCGTAGAAGTCATCCTCGCCCAGCAGCAACTGGTGGATGCGACGCAGGAATTCCCCGGACTGCGCGCCCTGGATGACGCGGTGGTCATACGTCGAGGTCAGGGTGAGTGTCTTGGATACGGCATTGCGGACCAGGGATTCCTCAGAGGCGCCCTGCCACTCGGCCGGGTACTCCATTGCGCCGACACCGACGATGCAGCCCTGCCCCTGCATGAGCCGAGGGACGGAATGCTCGGTGCCGAGAGTGCCCGGATTGGTGAGGCTGATGGTCGTGCCCGCGAAG
>CAJBMR010000493.1 GCA_903954205.1 uncultured bacterium
GCGACGACCTGCAGGGACAGACGCCGTACGGCGCGCCCCAGATCGACGTCCCCGTGCGCCTCAACACCAATGAGAATCCCTTCCCGCCTTCGGACGCGCTCGCCGCGGCGATGGGGCGTGCCGCATCGGAGGCCGCTGCGTCGCTCAATCGCTACCCCGACCGCGAAGCCTGGGCGCTGCGCGAGGCGCTGACCGCCTACCTGCTTCGCGAGTCCGGTGTCCGCGTCGACCCGGAGATGGTGTGGGCGGCCAATGGCTCCAACGAGGTGATGCAGCACATCTTCGCGGCGTTCGGCGGCCCCGGCCGACTCGCGATGGGCTTCTCGCCGACCTACTCGATGTACGAGCAGTACGCGCGCGACACCTTCACGCGCTACCGCACCGTGGGCCGACGCCCGGACTTCGGCCTCGACGCCGCCATGGTGGTCGCGGCGATGATCGGGGGCTCACCCGACGTCCTCATCCTCACCTCGCCCAACAACCCCACCGGCACGGCGCTCACCCTCGACGTCGTCTCCGCTGCATGCGCGATGTCGACCGGCGTGGTCGTGGTCGACGAGGCGTATGCCGAGTTCCGCCGGCCGGGCACGCCCTCGGCGCTCACCCTCCTCGAAGCACATCCCAACCTCATCGTCACGCGCACCATGAGCAAGGCGTTTGCCCTCGCGGGGGCTCGGGTGGGGTACGCCGTCGCGGGTGCGGAGGTGATCGATGCGCTGCGCGTCGTCAGGCTGCCCTACCACCTCTCGAGCGTGACGCAGGCGGTGGCGTGCACCGCGCTGGACTTCAGCGAAGAGCTCCTCGGCCAGGTCGAGACCCTGCGCACCGAGCGGGACGCCCTCGTCACGTGGCTGCGCGTCAACGGCGTGCGAGCCGTCGACTCCGACGCCAACTTCATCCTCATGGGGGAGTTCGCCGACCGGCACGTGGCGTGGCAGGCACTGCTCGATCACGGCGTGCTCGTGCGCGAGGTGGGACCCGAGGGTTGGCTTCGCGTCACCGTCGGGACACCAGAGGACAACCGGGCCTTCCGTGCGGCGCTGACGCAGGTCATGGCCACGGACGGCATGATGGTTCCCGCTGGCGACGAGGAGGCCAGCACGGATGGAGGCACAGCATGAGCCGGACCGGCCGCGTCGAGCGGAAGACGAAGGAGAGCAGCGTCCTCGTCGAGATCGACCTCGACGGCTCGGGGCACGCTGACGTCCAGACAGGCGTGCCCTTCTTCGATCACATGCTCAGCCAGCTAGGCAAGCACGGCGGATTCGACCTCACGGTGCGCACGACAGGGGACCTCGAGGTCGATGCGCACCACACCGTGGAGGACACCTCCCTCGCGCTCGGTTCGGCTTTCCGTGAGGCGCTGGGCGATGCCGCGGGCACGCGCCGCTTCGGGGATTCCCTCGTGCCGCTCGACGAGTCACTGTGCCAGTGCGCGGTCGATCTGTCGGGCCGGCCCTATCTCGTGCACGTCGAGCCGGAGATCGTGGAGCTCATCGGCACCTACGACACCACCCTCACGCGCCACATCTTCGAGTCATTCGTCGCCACCGCCCAGATCACACTGCATGTGCGCGTCCTCAATGGCCGCAATGCGCACCACGTCGTGGAGGCTCAGTTCAAGTCGTTCGCGCGGGCGCTGCGCGATGCAGTGGCGCTCGATCCGCGCGTGGTGGGGGTGCCTTCCACCAAGGGCACGCTGTCGAGCCACGAGTCCGCGGAGGCGTAGTGGGCTGGACCGCCGTACTCCTGCTGGCCCTCGCCGCTTTCCTCGCGGGCGGTGTCTACTCCTTCGCCAAACAGGGCAAGCGCAACGCCGCCATCATCCTCGGGATCCTGGCGGTCATGGCGCTCGTCGGTGGCGTGCTCTACGCATGGAGCGCGACCTGATGGCCGTAGTCGTCCTTGACTACGGCTCCGGCAATCTCCGCTCCGCGCAGCGCGCCCTCGAGCGGGCCGGGGCGACAGTTGAGGTCACCGCTGATCCCGAAGCGGTCATGGCCGCAGACGGTCTCGTGGTCCCCGGGGTGGGCGCCTTCGCCGCCTGCATGTCCGGGCTGACCGCCGTCAATGCACCCAACCTCATCGGGCGCAGGCTCGCGGGTGGGCTACCGGTGCTGGGGATCTGCGTGGGCATGCAGGTGCTCTTCGATGCCGGTGTGGAGCACGGCGTGGAGACCCCGGGTCTCGGTGAGTGGCCCGGCACGGTGGAGCGACTTCAGGCGGAGGTCCTGCCGCACATGGGCTGGAACACAGTGACGCCTCCCGAGGACTCGCTGATGTTCGAGGGTGTGCGCGACGAGTACTTCTACTTCGTTCACTCCTACGGCGTCCTCGATTGGACGCTGCCCGTGTCCGAGCGCATGTCAGCGCCCCGCGTGACGTGGACCGACTACGGCACGCCCTTCGTCTCGGCCGTCGAGAACGGCCCTCTCTGGGCGACGCAGTTCCATCCCGAGAAGTCCGGCGACGCAGGTGCCCGGGTGCTGCGCAACTGGCTTGCGACCCTGGGCTAGGAATGGCGAAGGAGAGAGCGCGCAAGCGAGCAGAACGTGAGGCGGTGCAAGCGGCGGAGCGCGAGAAGCGCGCGCGCAAGCGGGTACGCCGTGAGCGCATCGATCGCGGTAAGCGCGCTGTGGCGTCGCTCGTGCCCGATGCGCCCAAGCGCACGCCGGGACTCCTCGCCCGCAAACGCCGCCGGCGACTGTTCGCCTTCGCGCTCGGGATCGTCGCGATCTGTGCGCTGACCTGGCCCTTCCTACCCTCGTGGACGGCGCGGCTCGTCGTACTCGTGCTCGTGCTGCTCGCAGCCCCGGTGGTCTGGGTGATGTCCTTTGGGCGGGTGTAGTTGTCGGTAGAGGCACCGGGTGCCTTCCTCGGACGCCTCGCGAGGGCGCAGCGGTCAACCCCGTAGGGTTCAGGCATGTCCCCAGGCACCCGATTCGAGCTCCTTCCCGCCGTCGACATCGCCAACGGCACGGCCGTCCGCCTCGTCAAGGGCGAGGCGGGCACCGAGACGTCCTACGGCGATCCGGTCGCTGCCGCGCGGCAGTGGGTTGACCAGGGTGCCTACTGGCTCCACGTCGTCGATCTCGACCGCGCTTTCGGCCGCGGCACCAACGCCGACCAGGTCGCGGCCATCGTCCGCGACGTGCGCGACCGCTGCCACGTCGAGGTAGCGGGTGGTATCCGCGACGACGACTCGCTGGCTGCTGCGCTCGCGACCGGCGCCCATCGCGTCGTGATCGGCACGGCCGCGATGGAGCAGCCCGAATGGGTTGCGGGAGTGATCGCCGAGCACGGAGACCGCATCGCCGTATCCCTCGACGTGCGCGGCACGACCCTCGCTGCGCGGGGCTGGACCGAGGAGGGCGGTGACGTCTTCGAAGCGATCGACCGTCTCGACGCCGCGGGTTGCGCGCACTACATCGTCACCGATGTCGAGCGCGACGGCACCATGCATGGGCCGCACTTCCACCTGCTGCACCGGATCTGCAAGCACACCTCGACGCCGGTCATCGCCTCCGGCGGCATCGCGACACTCGAGGATGTCCACAAACTCGTCGAGATGATTCCGCAGGGGATCGTCGGTGCCGTCGTCGGCCGAGCCCTCTACGACGAGGCCTTCACCTTCCCCGAGCTGGTCGCTGCCATCGAGCCCCGGATCGACCTGTGGACCTGGGGTCCGCCGCAGCCGTGAGCCTCGCCGTGCGGGTGATCCCGTGCCTCGATGTCGATGGCGGACGCGTCGTCAAGGGCGTCAACTTCACCGGCCTGCGTGACGCCGGCGACCCCGTGGAACTCGCGCATCGCTATGACGAAGAGGGCGCGGACGAGCTCGTCTTTCTCGACATCACGGCGTCGTCCGGGGAGCGTGAGACGACGTATGACATGGTCCGCCGCACCGCCGACCAGGTATTCATCCCGCTCACTGTGGGCGGGGGCGTGCGGTCCGTGGGCGACTTCGACCGCCTCCTGCGAGCCGGTGCCGACAAGGTCAGCCTCAGTACGGCTGCCGTCATGGGGCCTGAACTCATCGACGAAGCGGCCCTGCAGTTCGGATCGCAGTGCGTGGTGCTGTCGGTCGATACGCGTCGAGGGCCCGGCACAGCCTCGGGATTCGAGGTGACCACCCACGGGGGCCGTGAAGGCACCGGGCGCGACACCCTCGCCTGGGTCAGGGAGGCGGTCGACCGTGGGGTGGGGGAGATCCTGCTCAACTCCATGGACGCCGATGGCACGCGCGATGGCTTCGACCTCGAGTTGATTCGTGCGGTGCGCGGGTGCGTGGACGTCCCGATCATCGCCAGCGGCGGGGCGGGACGTGCCGAGCACGCGGTGCCGGCCGTCGAGGCAGGCGCCGACGCTGTGCTCGCGGCGAGCATCTTCCACTTCGGAGACGTCACCATCGCCGAGGTCAAGGATGCGCTCGCGGCCGCCGGGCTCCCGGTCCGCCCACCGGCCGCGCGCGCGCCCCGATAGCGGACAATGGCAACGTGACCGAGGTGCGCTTCGACGATCGTGGGCTGGTGCCCGTCGTCGTCCAGCAGTGGGATACCGGTGAGGTGCTCATGCTGGCGTGGATGGACGACGAGGCCCTGCGACGCACACGCGAATCCGGCCGGGCCACCTACTGGTCACGTAGTCGCAAGGAGTACTGGGTCAAGGGCGAGACGTCGGGCAACATCCAGCAGGTGCGTGAGGTCCGCATCGACTGCGACGGCGACACC
>CAJBMR010000494.1 GCA_903954205.1 uncultured bacterium
CCGATGCCGAGCAGCTCGATCGCGCGCACGATCGAGTAGTGGGCATCCGATGAGCAGTAGGCGACCGCGCTGGTCGGCGTACCCGCCTGCCTGCTGCCCGGCACCGCTCGCTCACGAGCCGCGGCGAGCGCGGTGACATTGGAGACGGTGCCACCGGAGGTGAAGGAGCCGCCCGCGAGCGGGAAGCCGACGAACTCCGCGGTCCAGCGCAGGGCCTGCGCCTCGATGAGCGTGGCTGCTCCGGCGTGCAGCGCGAGGTTGGGGTCGTAGGAATGCGCGAGCAGGTCGGCGAGCGCACCGATCTCCAGGCCGGACGAGCCGATGTAGGCGAGGTAGCGCGGGCGCGACTGTGCGAGCGACTGGTCGAGTGCTTCGGCCGCCTCATCGAGCGCCTCGACGACGTCGATGCCGGATTCAGGCAGCGGCAGGTCAAGGGCGGTGAGTAGCTCCGGCGAGATGGGCGGCTCGATATCGCGCGCGCTGTCGAACTCCTCCCATGCGGCCGCGACGAGATCGCGTGCGTGATCGAGGGCCCTCTCCCGCTCGAGCTTCATCCCTGAGTCTTCCGTGGCACACTCTTGACCCATGGAGACTCCGCAATCCCTTGAAGCGGACTACGCCCAAGCTTTCGAGGAGTGGTGCGGCTCGCAAGACGAGGCGCTTTGGGAAACGGTCGTCGGGGACGGTCTAGACATCCTGAACCACTGATCGCGATTGTCACGCGCTCCCGATCTCCTGGCGGTAGTGCATGAGGTCCTTCGTGCGGTTGACGCCGACGACACCGATGACCTCGTCGCCGCGCATGTACTCCACGATGCAGTCGCCGCTCCACTCGCCGTCGATGAGCGTGGGTTCGCCCAGGGCGGGCTGGCCGTAGGACTGCAGCGAGATGTCGTACTGGTCGCTCCAGAAGGCAGGCATCGGCCGGAAGTCACCCGTCGGCTCCTCGCCCGCGAGCAGCGCGCCGAGGGTCTGACCCGCGCGCTTGCCCGTCTCGGTGGGCAGATTCCAGTGCTCGATACGCCTCGGCACGTCATCGAAGCGCGGGTTGGGGAAGCGTGCGATGTCACCCACTGCCACCACCGGCACATCGGTCCCCAGGACCCGCATGAGGTTGTCGGTGAGCACACCGTCGGCGAGGTCGAGGTCATTGCCGTGGAGCCACTCGACATTGGGCACGCTGCCGACCGCCTCGATAACGACGTCAGCGGTGAGCCTGGTGCCATCGGCAAGCGTCACGCCATCGTCGTGGAACTCAGCCACTCCCTGACCAAGGTGGAAGGTCACGCCGTGCGCTTCGTGATGGGCCTTCATGGCCGCACCGAGCTGTGCACCGAGCGGGCGCATCATCGGCTCCGCGTCGTACGCCGTGACCGTGACCTCGCAGCCGAGCTGTCGCGCGGTGGCGGCGACCTCGCAGCCGATGCATCCGGCACCCACGACCAGCAGCGACGCCCCGGGGGTGAGTCGATCGCGCAGGGCGAGTGCATCCTCGGCCGTGCGCAGCACCGCGGGCTGCGGCCCGGACACGGGGAGGTGGCGCGGGCGGATGCCGCTGGCGATCACCAGCCCGTCGAAGGGATACGCCGCATCGTCGACCATCACCACGCGCGAAGCGAGTGAGCAGCCGGTCGCGGCTGCGCCGAGGCGCCAGTCGATGTCGTCGTGCTTGCGCCGGAAGTGCAGGCCCTCAACCTCGACGCCGCCCTTGAGCGACTCCTTGGACAACGGTGGACGGTTGTAGGGCAGGTGCCGCTCATCGCCGATGACCATGACGTCGTGGCCCTGACCGCGCAGTGCCTCCGCGGCACGCAGGCCGCCCAGCCCGGCGCCGACGACGACGACCTGCGCCATCAGGCCTCGATCTCGATGGCCTGCATCGGGCAGACGTCGGCCGCAGCCTCGACCTGGTCAGCCAGCGCGTCGTCGACCTCGCCGGTGTACTCGAGTTTGCCGTCGTCATTGAGTGCGAAGACGGTCGGCGCCTCGAAGGTGCACTGGCCGTAATGCTGGCACTTGTCCATGTCGACGTAGATCTTCATCACTTCTCCTCGACGGTTGATGGATACAGGTCTTTGCTCGGGGTGCGGATGCCGCGGTACTCCCAGTCGCCGCCCAGTGCGGTGGAGACGACCTCCTCCGACTCGGTCGGCTGCGCGCCGACGTCGGAGCGGATCGGCGTGGGGCCCTCGACGATGTGGTTGGTGAGCGTGCCGAGGCCCTCGACCTCGACCTCGA
>CAJBMR010000495.1 GCA_903954205.1 uncultured bacterium
GAGCAGGTCGATGCGCCCAGCCTGGTCTACTGTCCGCTGCGCGATCACCGGGTCCGAGAGATCACCATCAAGCCAGCGAACAGCCGCATCCGCATCCCGCACTGGTCCGCGACTGTGCGCGATGACGTCGTACTTCACCTCACGCAGCCGGCGGATCAGCGTCTGACCGAGGCCGCCGCGCGCCCCGGTGACTAGTGCCACCCCGCGCGTCACGCCACGTCTCCCGAGCGAATCAGCCCGCGCGCGATACCCGCGGCCTCAGGCCACTTGGACAGATCCGTGTCGTCACCCGCGAGGGTGAACCCGCTGAAGGGCGGGGCAAGCGAACACACCACCAGGCTCCAGTCGCCCCGGGGGCGCGATCCCTGCCAGGCCTGCGCGGGCACCCGGACAGCAGGCTCCTGCCCGAGTTCCAGGTCCGTGCCGAGGACGTGCTCGGCGTGACGGCCGTCGGGATGCAGCACGAGCATCTCCACGGGTGAGCCTGCGACATGCACCCACATCTCGTCCTCTTTGAGCATGTGCAACGCACTGAAGTCATCCGGGGTGAGGAGCCCATAGATGGCGTTGCCGTGATCAGTGCGCCAGAGGAGGGAGATCCAGACGCCCTCTCCTTCGAGATACTCGAGGTCAAGCGCAGTGATCACCTCCCGGGCGCTCAGGGTGCTGAGATCGCTCATGTTGCATCCACGATGCGGAGCGCCGCTGCCATCACGTCATCGGCATCGACGCGTGTGGGATGGCGATCGATGACCACGGGCGTGCCGGCCACGAGGACATGGCATACGTCGGCGCGGCCCGCACTGAAGACGACCGAGGTGTAGGGATCGTGGACGGGCACGAGGTGGGGGGACCTCAGGTCGAGGGCGATGAGGTCCGCCTCCTTGCCCGGCTCGATCGTGCCGATCCGGTCTCCGAGACCGATGGCTCGAGCCCCCTCGAGCGTCGCGGCGCGCACGACGTCGCGCGCTGACAGAGCGGCCGGGTCATCCCGCACAAGGCGCGCGAGATTGGCGGCGAGGCGCATGGCGGCGAACATGTCGAGGTCGTTGCTCGACGAGCACCCGTCGGTGCCGATTCCCACGCGGATGCCCTGCTCCCGGTAGCCCACGATGTCGGCAGCACCACTCGCGAGCTTGAGATTGGAGCCGGGGCAGTGAGCGACAGCCGTGCCCGTCGCTGCGACGCGATCCCGATCGTGGGAGTCAAGCCTCACTCCGTGACCCAGGACCGGGGCGAGCGCCAGAAGACCCGCCGCATCCAGGGCGGGCACCGGACGCAGTCCGGTGGCCTTGATCGTGTCGTCGTTCTCGCGATCATTCTCAGAAGCGTGCGTGTGGACCAGTGCACCCTGCTCGCGAGCCAGATCAGCGATCTGCGCGAGGTGCTCCAAGCCCACGGTGAACGCCGCATGGGGCATGAGCGCCGGAGGCACATACGGGCCCCCGAGCGATTGCAGCGTCTGCGGCCAGTCACGCGCCAGCATCATGCGCTCGTCCCACTCCAGGTGGTCCGGCCCGGGGAAGGAGAAGAAGACCGGGCCCGTCACGTGGCGCAGGCCGACGTCGACCGCCGCACGATGAGCCTCGGCGGGGTGGAAGTACATGTCGAGCGCCGTCGTGGTGCCACCCAGGACTGCCTCGAGAGCCCCCAGCCGCGTGCCGGCGTAGACACCGGCGGGATTCATGATGCGTGCTTCCTCAGCCCACACGCGCTCGAGGAATCCCTGGAGATCAACCCCTTCGGCTATGCCGCGCAGGAGTGTCATGGCCAGGTGCGTGTGCAGATTGACGAGTCCTGGCATGACGAGCAGGCCGCGCGCATCGATCACCGTGTGAGCGTCTACGCCGACCTCGCCCACGCCCACGATGCGCCCATCGTCGATGGCGATATCAGCGCGCTCCATCACACTGCCGGAGTCATCGCACATGAGCGCATAGCGCGCCCCGCGGATGACGAGATCGACGCTCACTGCGCCCCCGCGAGAATCGCGGCCGCTCGCCCGAGAATCGCAGCCACCGTCTCGGCTCCCTCGGCGACGACCGCGGTGACCTCCTCGATGGTGATCGGCTCCGGACTCAGCCCGGCCGCAGGGTTGGCGACAAGACACAGGCTCGCGTAGGGGATGCCGCGCTCGGCAGCGAGGACGACCTCGGGAACCCCGGTCATGCCCACAACCGTCACGCCTGCGGCACGGGCCATGCGGATCTCGGCCTTTGTCTCGAAGCGTGGCCCCTCGAAGGCACCGTAGACACCCGTGGGCGTGACGCCGATGCCCAGATCGCTCGCGGCACGAAGCCATGTCGACCTCAGGTGCGGGTCATAGGGATCTCCCATGTCCACATGCACGACGCCCTCGGGAGTCGATCCATCGAAGAACGTCACCGGTCGCAGCTTGGTGAAGTCGATGAAGTCATCGACAACGACGAGGTCCCCGGCAGGGTGGCCGATGCCGCCCACGACGTTGATAGCGAGGATCTCCGTGACCCCGGAGTCGATCAGCGACTGCATGATCGCCCGGTAGTTGACCATGTGCGGCGGCACGGAGTGGTCCACGCCGTGCCGGGAGACGAAACACGTTGCGCGACCGTGCATCGTCCCGATGGTGAGCCGAGCGGCGCCGTAAGCCGTCTCGACAATCAACTCGCGCGCTCCCTCGAGCGCATCGAGCGCGTAGAAGCCGGTGCCGGCGATGACGCCGAGGGCTCCCTCGCTGCCCGGACGCGCGCTCACGGAATTGCCTCGGGTCCGAATGCCTCAGGGATGAGCGCGCCGAGGGGCACGGGACCGTCGGCGTGATCGATGAGGATGGCGGCACCGCCGTGCTCATGCAGCAACTGCCGGCATCGTCCGCACGGCAGAAGCGGACCGGGGTGGGGTCCCACGCACGCGAAGGCGACGAGTCGCTCGCGATCGCCCGGCGGGCTCGTGCGCACCAACTCACTGACGAGGCCGCACTCCGCACAGAGGGTGACACCCAACGACGCATTCTCGACATTGCATCCGGACACGATGCGCCCCGATGTGGTGAGGGCTGCGGCGCCCACCGGATGACGACTGTACGGCGCGTAGGCATGGTCGCGCGCCTGCTCGGCTGCAGCACGCAGGGCCGGCCAGTCGATATCGGTCATGCGGAGGCGTCGACCAGCGCTGCCGCGGCCGTCAGCTCGGCGAAGGTGGGGAAGTGAGTGGAGATGTCGCTACCGGTGAAGGTACCCACCCAGCCATCGTCGTCGTGGAAGAAGCGGATGGCCGTGAAGTCGGGGCTGGTGCCCATGTCGAACCAGTGGGTGGTGAGGGCAGGAACACTGAGCAGATCGCCCTGCGTGCACAGCATCGCGTGGACGCGACCGTCGACATGGAGGTAGAAGACCCCGGAACCCGCCACGAAATAGCGGATCTCCTCCTCATCGTGGGTGTGCTCGTTGAGGAACTTCGCACGGGCCGCCTCAGCCGTGGCACGCCACTCGTCGGAGTCGACCGGATGCAACTGCGCCACGTCGACCAGCCGGTAGCCGTGTTCGGCGACGAGGCGGTCGACCAGCGGGCGGTGGGCCTCGAGGACGTCGTCCTGCGTGGCCGTGTCGGCAAGCTGCTTAGCGACCGGGACATGCTCGTAGACGACGCCGATAGGGGAGAGCGCTTCGGCGATCCCGGCGTGGTCGGAGGTCTGCAGGATCGGTGTCTCGGGCCGATCGTCGGCCCACACGGTCAGCATCGTCATGCGGTGCATTCTGCCGCGCCCCGGCGCTGAGCGCACTAGCCCCCGGGGCGTCCGAGCCGATCCAGGCGCAGGGCGTGGTCGAAGAGCCAGTCGAAGCTCTCCGTGCGATCGATGGCCTCGCCGAGGGAAGCCCCCCAGGCGTAGAGACCGTGCTCGGCCACGATGACGCCTGGCACGCGCGGGTCCCGCGCCGCCACGATCCGGGAGGACAGGTCCCCCATGTCCTGGGAGTTGGCGACGACAGGGACGACCACGTGGTCACCGTGCGCTCCTCGACCGATGCCCTTGAGCTGCTCGACGTCCACGAGCGGGACGCCCTGCGGCCAGCGCGCCGCTGCTTCGACGGCCGCGAGCGAGTGCACGTGCACGACCGCCTCGGCTCCGGCCTCTGCGATCACGGCCGCGTGCACGGGTGCCTCCGCACTGGGTCGTCGGCTCTGGCCAGGGAGTGCCTCGCCTCGCACATCGATGAGCACAGCGTCCGCCGTCTCGACTGCTGACTTGTCGATACCCGATGCGGTCACGAGGATGTCGGATCCATCGAGCACCGACACATTGCCCGAGGTGCCGCGCATCCAGCCGAGGGCGTAGAGACGGCGGGATGCGCGCGCCAGGTCGTCGGCCTTGGACATGTAGCCTCCTGGATCGTGGTCGACTTCACCGGCGTACGTCACGTGATCGTGGACATTGAGGGTACGACCAGCGCCTCGGCCTTCGTCTACGACGTCCTCTTCCCCTACGCGCGCGAGCGGTTCGCCCCCTGGATCGACGTGCACGCCAATGAGACGGAGACGGCTGCCGTCATCGCGTCAGTGGGCGCGGAGATCGGAGTGGGAGACCCTTCGCACGACCAGGTCGTCGAGGCCCTCACAGAGTGGACCGATGCCGACCGCAAGGTGACGCCGCTCAAGACCCTCCAGGGGTTGATCTGGGAGCAGGGGTTCGCCAATGGAGACCTGACCTCGCATTTCTTCCCCGACGCCATCACCGCCCTGAGCGACTGGCATGACGCGGGCCTCCCGATCTCCGTCTACTCCTCGGGGTCGGTGCTCGCACAGCGCAACTGGTACGCCCACTCCCCCGCCGGCGACCTGACTCCATGGATGAGCGACTACTACGACACGGCCAATGCCGGCCCCAAGCGCGAGTCATCCTCCTATCGCGCCATCGCCGAGGCGATCGACGCCGATCCGGGGTCGCTTCTCTTCTGCTCCGATGACGTCGCCGAGCTCGACGCTGCGAGCCAAGCAGGCTGGCAGGTCGTGCGAGTACGCCGTGCCGGAGAGCCGCACGCGGTCGAGGACTCGGCGTACCCCGAGGTCAACGAGATGACCGACATACACCTGGCCTAGTCGCTTCCCCAAAGCTCCGCCAAGAAGTCAAGGCTTCGGCAGCCCCGGAAGTCTTGACTTCTTGGCCAGGCTTCCCATGGTTCAGCGGGAACGGCGCAGTGCCAGAGCGATGCGCGCCAGGACCGCGTCTGGATGGCGCAGGAGCTCCTCCCAAGTCCACCTTACGAATATGTAGCCCTCGGCCTCCAGGTCTGACTGGCGCCGCTTCTCCTGCCAGGCCGTGTGGCCTGCGTGAAACTTCACCGCGCCATCGCACTCGCCGATGACGCGACCTCCAAAGAGGAAATCGACGCGCCAGAGGACTCCGCTGGCCCCCGTAAGGCAGACCTGTGGCACCGGCATTTCCAGGCCCCACTCGTGAAACTGCGCCCAAGACAACGATTCCAATGCTGTCTCGACCCTGGGGTCAGCGATGCGCATCGCCAACTCCAGTCGCGCCCACGCACTGGCTGCCGCGGCGCCCAGACCTTGGGATCCTCCGGGTCCCTGTATGTCCGCGCCAGCAGCGACCACCGCCATCTCCTCCAAGAGAGCCGTACGCACACGGACGTCGCTCATAGCGGCAGCAAGGGTCCTGCTCGTCATGCGGGCGCCATCGACCTCGAGCAACTCCCAGTGCCGACGCAATCCCCCATGAAGCACAACCAGCCGGCCAGGAAGCGCAAGGCGAGGTCCCGCGGCGATGTGGAGAGCCGTGAGAAGCGGATTCGTCATGGGGATTTCGCCGGGGCCCAGCACCACTTGCTGAGGGTCCACGTCGCGCAGGGAGATGCGGATCCCGCGCCGCACGCCAGCCTTTAGGCCTGATTGACGCGGCACCAGGAGTACAGGATGAGGGGGAGGTTCAACTTGATACAGGGGCAGTTGCCAGGCCTGGCTCGCCGAAGCATTACCGAGTATGGCTGGCACACCGTCCTCAGCGAATTCGGCGATCCGATCCCTCACCCTGGCTGCCTCGACAGATGGGATAGCGATCCCCTCCGGCGGTAGGCCAACGTGCTCGCCGACGACCTGATAGCGGCCCCGCGCCAGACGGTAGACGACCCCGGAGCCGACAGCGCTCCACAGTCGGTGCTGGGTTACCCCCACTCGCTCTGCGTCCTTTGGGGTGAAGGTGGCGTTACCGAACTCAGTGGCGAGGGCGCTCACCGTGGCGAGGACTTCTGGGCGGGACATGCGTCGAGACTGACGACCCTCGGAAGGCGAGACAACAGCAGCGCTAGCCACTGTGGACAAGCCCCAACCCGCCCCCGAAAAACCTCGGCCTACGTATCAATACTTCCTACCCCCGGGAAGTATTGATAAGTAGGCCGAAGCCTTGTGGAACAGGCGCGGCTCGTGGAACAGGCGCGGCCTCGTGGAACAGGCGCGGCCTTGTGGAACAGGCGCGGCCTCGTGGAACAGGCGCGGCTCGTGGAACAGGCGAAGCCTTGTGGAACAGGCGCGGCTCGGCGCGGCTCGGTGCGCCGGGGCGGCAAGTCAGCGCGGGAAGGCCCCGGCGACGCCGCCGTCGACCGGGATGACGGCACCCGTCGTGCGCGACGAGGCATCCGAGAGCAGGAACGCCGCCGTGCGCGCGACATCGGCCGTGGTCACCCGGCGCTTGAGGAGATTGCGGGCGGCGTAGAAGTCCTCGAGTTCCTCCGGAGCGATGCCATGGGCGGCTGCCCGCTCTTCGCGTAGCCCGCCGTCCCATAGCCGCGAGTTGTCGAACACCGCATCCGGATTGATCGCGTTGGCCCGGATCCCTGCTGCGCCACCCTCGAGGGCCGCGATGCGCATGAGTTGCACCATCCCGGCCTTGGACACGGAGTAGGCGCCGAAGCCGGCGCCCGGACCGAAGGCGTTCTTGCTGGCTACGTAGACCAGCGAGCCACCGGAGCCTTGCTCTTTGATCACCCGCATGGTCGCCCGTGTCATGAGGAAGCCGCTCGCGAGGTTGATACGCATCGCCGCGTTCCACTGATCGAGGGTGAGTTCCTCAAGGGTGCCGGTGACGCCGATGCCGGCGTTGATCACGGCTCCGTCGAGGCCACCGAAGGTGCGCACGGCCTGGCGGACCGTGTCCTCCACGACCGACTCATCCGACTGGTCACCCGCCACGAGCACCGGGGCAGTGCCGCCCGCTTCGCGGATGCTTGCGCCCGCCTCGTCCAAGCCAGCACCGTCAAGATCGGCGAGGACCAGCGAGGCGCCACGCGCGGCCAGTTCCAGCGCGATGCCCCGGCCGATTCCCGATGCCGAGCCCGTGACGATCGCGATGAAGCCCGCGAGATCGGGTGCGGGGGGTCGCAGCGTGAGCTTGTAGAGCTCCATCGGCCAGTAGTCGAAGCGGAAGGTCTCTCGGTCGTCGAGCCCCACCGGGGTGCCGATGCGGTCGGCGACCGTGGCAGCGACTCCATGGGTGTGCAGGGCAATGTCAGCGGCCACCTCGGCGTCACGGAGCGTGCCGCCCGTGGTCACCGCGCCGAGACCGGGCACGAGCACGACGCGAGGCATGGGGTCATGCATCCCGAAGCCCTCGGGCATCGAATCGGAATTCCGATCGACGTAGGCCGAGTACTCCGTGACGTAGCCGTCGATGTCGTCAGTAGCGGTGTCCGACGAGGTGGACACCACGGATCGCGGCTTGATGCGCAGCATGTGATCGGCGCTGCTCACGCCCGCCGCGACGATCTCGGAGAGAAGTGGATGGTCCGCCGCCGCACGCAGGCGTGTGTCGATCCGCAGGACGCGCCTGCCTGTCCGCGACATGGCCCCGCGCAGGCGCAGGAGGAGTCGCTCGACCTCCTCTTCGGGCATATCTGGGACGTGAGCCGGAGCATCGACGCGGAGGGGCAGGGCGTCAAGGTAGGCCCGGGCCCGATCGACGGCCGCCTCGGTGCGCTGCCAGCACTCGTCGCTCGACTCACCCCAGGTGATGAGGCCATGGTGGGCGAGGACGACGCCGTCGCGGTCGCCGAGATCGGCGACCACCTTGCTGAGCGTGAATCCGGGCCGCATCCAGTCGACGTAGGCGAATCCATCACCGAGCGCCTCAGCGACGATGCGGGGACCCTCCGCGTGGTTGGTGAGAGCGCAGATCGCGTCGGCGTGGACGTGGTCGATGTGCGTGTAGGGCAGGAAGGCATGGAGCAGGGTCTCGATCGACGGACGGCGCGCACCCGGGTCGAGTAGGGCGCGCGCCACGAGGTCGGTCATCTCCTCATCGGACATGTCGTCTCGCGCCAGCAACGGAAGAAGGTCATCGAGGCGTAGGGCCGGATAGTCAGAGGCCGTGGAACCGCGCATGTCTGCGCCGGATCCCTTGACCCACATCACGCGTTGCTCGCGGCCGAGGTGATCCACGAGCACGCCCTTGGCCGAGGTGTTGCCCCCGCCGTACACGACCAGTGAAGCATCGTCGCCGATCTCGTTGGAGCGCTGGACCAGTTGCTCGAGCGGCGTGCTCATCCCGCACCTCCCGCGATCGCATCTATCGTCACTCCCGGACCTGGCTCCACGACACCCC
>CAJBMR010000496.1 GCA_903954205.1 uncultured bacterium
GACCAGCCCGACAGGGGCGGCTCGGCCGACCCGCCGGGCCAGCCCGTCAGGGGCGGCTTGGCCGACCCGCCGGGCCTTACCGAGCGTCACCTGAGGACGACCTGCGTCCACTGTTCGATCCACTGGTCGCGTTGCGCTGCGATCTCGGCGGCGTCGAGCTCGAGCGGAGCCTGAGGTCGCGTGACGAAGCGCTCGAAGACCTCCGGTAGTGCCACGAAGTCGCGGGCGGGGAAGACGAACATCGACAGGGGTACGTCGGCCTGGACCTCTGTCGACACGAGCCAATCGACTACCGCGCGCGCGGCGTCGGGGTCCGGCGTTCCGCGCAGCACACCGGCGAACTCCACCTGGCGGTAGCAGCCGTCGAGCATGACGGAGGTCGACGGGCGCTCAGGCTTGGGCTCCTCGGCGTAGACGATCTCCGCGGGCGGGCTCGTGGAGTACGACACGACGAGCGGCTTGTCACCGCCGCCCCCGCCGGCGGTGAACTCGGTCAGGTAGGCCTCCGACCACCCGTTGACGACCCTCACGTCGTTGGCGCGCAGTCGCTCCCAGTAGTCAGGCCACGCGTCGCCGTAGCGCGCGATGGTCGCGAGGAGGAACGCGAGCCCCGGGGAGGACGTAGCGGGGTTCTGCACGACGAGCAGGCCGCGGTAGCGCTCATCGGCAAGGTCCTCCAGGGTGGACGGCGGCGCGATTCCCTGCTCCGCGAACCATCCGTCGTCGATGTTGACGCACACGTCACCGTCGTCCACGGGTGTGACGACGCCGAGACCGGCGTCGCGCAGCTCCTCGCGGAGCGCGTCCGGAGATGCGACGTAGGGGTCGAAGACATCGGCGTCGATTGCTCGCGAGAGCAGGGTGGTGTCGACACCGAACAGCACATCGGCCTCGGGGTTGCCCGACGCCAGCACGGCGCGATTCACCATCTCACCGGCATCGCCAGCGGGGATGAACTCCACCGTGATGCCGCTGGACTGCTCGAAGGCGGTGACCAGGTCTTCGCTGAGCGCAAAGGAGTCATGCGTGACGACCCGCACGGTGCGCGGCTCCGGGGGGCTACTCGTGGCCGCGCTGCTGCTCGGGGTGGATGATCCCGAGTCAGCAGGCGCGCCGCATGCCGTCAGTGCCAGGGCACCCATGACGGCGAGCAGGGCGAGGGTCGGGCGTACGCGGCTCATCGGTCTCCCTTCGCTGGCATTACCCAGATCAGGTCTGCGGGTCGGCGGTGGCAACCGCCCTCTCAGCCCGACGTTCCCTCGAGCTCCCCAGGTATCCATGAGCATAGGCGGTCGGTGCGCGTGCCGCGCGCTGCCATCGGTGGCAGGGTGGGTGTCATGACCTCCCTCACCGACCGATCCGTCATCGTCGTCGGCGCCACGGGCGGGCTCGGCCTGCCCATCGCGCGCGCCCTCGCTTCTGAGGGATGTCGCCTCACGCTCGTCGGTCGCGATGCCGAGCGCATTCGAGCCACGGGAGTGCCGGGTATCGCCGTGGGGGTTGACGTGCGCAAGGCGGCGAGCGCGGCGCACATCGTCGATGCGGCGACGGCCGAGCAGGGGGGGATTGATGGTGTCGTCTATGCGGCCGGTGCGGTCGCATTCGGAGCCATCGATGAGCTGCCTGATGACGTCATGATCGAACTCTTCACGCTCAATACGCTCGCGCCCATCCGCCTGCTGCGTGCTGCACTACCCGCGCTGCGGGTGTCCGCCGCTGAGAGCCGGGAGCCCTTCGTCGCGCACATCAGCGCGGTTGTGGCGGAGCAGCCCCAGGCGGGGATGGCGGCGTACTCGGCGACGAAGGCCGCGTTGGCTGCCTATGACACCGCGGCAGCGCGCGAGTTGCGGCGTGAAGGGATCCGCCTCGTGGATGTCCGCCCTCCGCACACCGAGACAGGGCTCGCGCAGCGACCGCTGGCGGGGGCTGCCCCCCGGCTCCCGCAGGGCCTGGACCCGCAGCAGGTGGCGGATCGGGTCGTCGCGGCGTTGCGCGACGGTGAGAAGGACGTGCCGAGCTCAGCGTTTGGCGCCTGAGGGGTCCGCTTGCGTAATTGTGCGGCTGAGTATCGATGTCACTCGCGCGGAGCCGCGTAATGGGGCGTTCAGGGCCTGAGTGCAGCGATGCGGTCGAGCAGTCGCTTCTCCGACACCGGGTGCGGTGTCCCGAGGTGCTGCGCCCACAGGCTCACGCGCAACTCGGCCAGATCGTCGCGGATGGCACGACCCTCGGGCGATGCGCGACGTTCGGCAGGTAGGGCGAGGTAGGCGTCCTCGACGCGATGCACCTGGTCCATCCTGGCGAGATCGCGCGCAGCGTCTTGGGGCAGCGCCGTCAGTCGTAGGTGGAGTGCGCGCAGGTAGCGGGTGAGATCCGGTATGCCGCCCTCGCGCACCCGTGACAGGACACGACCGCCGACGAGATCGTCAAGGTGCGCGGCGGCATCGTCGTAGGCAGCGCGAAGGGCTACCGGCGCTTCGCTGTCGAGCACCTCGTGGATCTCCCACCACAGATCCATCACGGGCACGGCCGCCTGGAGCAGGCGACGCATCGCCGCAATGCGACGGCGTCGGAACTCGGTCCGCAGCCCCTCGAATTCCTCTTCGGTGACCGGTGCACCGCCCGCCGACTCCATGAGATCGCGGGCAACCGCCTCCGAGGCATCATCGACGAGGGCCGCCACCGAGCCGTGGGGATTGCGGCCGAGGGCGAGCTTGTCGCGATCGTCGAGGCGGAGCTCTGTCAGGCGCAGTGGCTCGACGATGCAGAGCAGGCGCGCGACGCCGCGCGGATGTTGCAGGTCGCGCTCACCGCGACTGGGGAAGACGCGCACGC
>CAJBMR010000497.1 GCA_903954205.1 uncultured bacterium
CGGGAGTGGGAGACGGTGTGGGAGTGGGGGTTGGCGTGGGCTCCGGCGTGGGAGTGGGGGTTGGCGTGGGCTCCGGCGTCGGAGAGTCCGTGGGCTCCGGCGTCGGAGAGTCCGTGGGCTCCGGCGTCGGAGAGTCCGTGGGCGACGGGCTCGGAGAGCTCGAGGTCGGCGACGGACTCGGCGAGCTCGAGGTGGGCGACGGGCTCGGCCCCGAGGCCTCATCCACCGCGAACCACGTCTGGTAGACCGGGATCCCGGTGATGCGCGAGAACGTGAAGGTGAGTGTCTTGATCGAAGCGCTGGGCATGAACCACGCAGCCGCCCCGCTCGTGTCGCTCCCGTTGCCCGTCAGCGTTTGCGTGACGGGATTCCAGACGGGCTGATCGGTGTGTGACCCCGCCGGACATCCGCTCGGCTTCGGACTCACGTTGCAGTAGTTGAAGGACGACTGATACCAGTCGCCGGTCGGTACAGAGTTGCCGAGGGAGTCCTCTGCCTCGACCTTGACCCGATCGGCGTCGATGTCCCCCAGCGCGAATCCCCATGTGCCTGACGGCGTCACCGAGTCGAAGGTGTAGGTGATGACGGAGGGCGCACTCGCCGGGGCCAGTCCCTGATTCATGTAGGCGCGATTCTGCGACGAGCCGAAGTAGGAACCGAAAGGCGTCGTGGGACCCAGCCACGTGGAGGCCCCGGTAGGAAAGGTCACACTCGATGCCGACGATGTCCATGACGCGGCCGGCACCTGGAACCCGTTGACGTTGGTGCCGAGGTTGAAGTCTCCGCTCGCCGAAGACCCCGACGCGAGTGTCCACCCGCCATACACCCCGGTGCCTCCCACGGCCTGGACCGAGGACACCGCGACCGCCGCCGTGAGGGCGGTCGCGAGCAGGCTGACGGGCAGGAGGATGGCGAGATGACGGCGCATGGGAAGACCATAGAGATACCGCCGTCCGCAAGCAGGCAACGTCCCCGCAAAAGGGGACACTGCCAGCCTTAGCGCCAGCCTGCGACGCTCGGCCACCCGCGACCCAGGGCCAGCGCCAAGCGCCGCACCGCGGGCAAGGACACCCCGATGACATTGCCCGGGTCGCCGTGGATTCCGGCAACGTAGGGCGCGCCCAGGTCATCGAGGGTGAATCCACCGGCGACCTTCAATGGCTCCCCCGTCGCGACGTACGCCGTGATTTCCTCATCCGGCGCATCGACCATGTCGACGACGGTCGACACGGTCTCGCCCCACGCGTCGCCGGTCGCGGAATCGATCAGCCAGTGCCCGGTGTGCAGAGTGCCGGACCGGCCACGCATGCGCTGCCACCGTCGCAACGCTTCTTCGGCATTCGGTGGCTTGCCGAGGCGCACACCGTCCACCTCGAAGATCGAGTCGCAGCCGAGCACGAGCGCACCGGCGGGCACCTCGCCCGCCGCGACGACCGCTTCCGCCTTCGCGCGCGCGAGGGCGAGGGCGACATCGGGAACGGGCCGGTCCCGCATGGCCTCCTCGATGGCCTCCTCATCGACGCCGCTCACCAGGATGAGAGGCGTCACTCCAGCCTGCTCCAGCAGTCGACGCCGCGAGGGCGAGGCAGAAGCCAAGACGAAGGGTGGGGGCGAGGCAGCCCGGGGAGCGGACATGCGCTCACCCTGCCAGAGCAGGCATCCCTAGACTGCAGCGCGTGCAGAAGGTCCTCATCGCCAACCGAGGCGAAATCGCCGTCCGAGTCGCCCGGGCCTGCCGCGATGCCGGCCTCGCCTCCGTCGCCGTCTACGCCGACCCTGACCGCGACGCCCTGCACGTCGAGGTGGCCGACGAGGCCTTCGCCCTCGGCGGCTCCAGCGCGGCCGAGACCTACCTCGATATCGCCAAGATCATCGACGTCGCCAAGCGAGCCGGTGCCGACGCCGTGCATCCCGGCTACGGCTTCCTGTCGGAGAACGCCGACTTCGCCCAGGCCGTCATCGACGCGGGCCTCACCTGGATCGGTCCTCCACCGGATGCCATCAGGTCACTGGGCGACAAGGTCTCCGCGCGCCACATCGCCGCACGCGCGGGTGCACCGAGA
>CAJBMR010000498.1 GCA_903954205.1 uncultured bacterium
CGTGAGCAACCTCCTCAAGCGCCTGGCTGACATCGTCGGCCAGGACCACAGCCTCACGGAACCGGCCCTCATCGAGTCCTTCACCACCGATTGGGGGGGTCGCTGGGGAGGTCCGGCTCTCGCGGTCGTGCGACCGGGCAGCACCGCGGAAGTGGCGGCGGTGGTGACCACCTGCGCGCGCGACGGCGTACCCGTCATCCCGCAGGGCGGCAACACCGGCCTCGTGGCGGGTGGCGTGCCCGCGGCAGAGAGCGACCCACTGCCCGTGATCATCTCCACTCGTCGACTCACGCGGCTGGATCCGATCGACGAGGTGAGCGGCCAGGTCACTGTCGGTGCGGGCGTCACCCTCGGTGACCTCCATCGCTACGTCGCGAGACACGGCTGGGAGTACGGCGTCGATCTCGCCGCGCGCGACTCGGCCACTATCGGCGGCACGGTGGCGACGAATGCCGGCGGCATCCGTGTCATCGCCCATGGCATGACGCGCGCTCAGGTGGTCGGCATCGAGGCGGTGCTGCCCGATGGCAGCGTCGTCGAGCACCTCGCGGGCCTTCCCAAGGACAACACCGGCTACGACCTCGCCTCCCTGCTCACCGGGAGCGAGGGCACCCTCGGCGTCATCACGGCGGTGCGCTTGCGCCTCCACCGGCCCCACGCCCCCTCGTCGGTGGCCCTTCTGGGTGTCGAGACCTACGACGACGCCCTCCAACTCATGCACTCCGCGGTGCGCCCAGGCTTCACCCTCCTCGCCGCCGAGGTCACTGATCGCATGGGCGTCGAGCTGGCGATGCGGATGTCGGGTCTGCCGTGGCCGCTCGAGCAGACGCACCCCTTGACCCTGCTCCTCGAGGTCGCCGACGGGGGTGAGGGTGACGGATTCGATCCTGACGTCCTTGACGGCCTCGACGTCGTCGTCGGCCTGGATGCGACCGAGAGAGCCCGACTCTGGACCTATCGCGAGCTCCAGGGCCAGGTCTTTACGGCGTACGCCGCCGAGCAGGGCGCCCCGCCCGCACACAAGCTCGACATCTCCGTGCCCCTGCGCGACCTCGCGACATGTGCCGCACTCCTGCGCGAGCGGGTGGAGGCCTACCCCGGCGTGATCGCCTTTGGCGTCTTCGGCCATCTCGGCGACGGCAATATCCACGTCGAGATCGCCGGGCCAGCGCTGGATGACGAGGACGTCGACATGATCGTGCTGGGCGCCGTAAGCGAGTTCGGTGGCAGCGTCTCGGCAGAGCACGGCATCGGCCGCGCCAAGAGTCATCATCTGCATATGTCGCGCTCGCCCGCAGAGATTGCGGCGATGCGCGCGATCAAGGGAGCCCTCGACCCGAAGGGGATCATGAACCCCGGTGTGCTGCTGCCGTTAGAGTCGCAGCGTGACTGAGGACATTCCAGTAGTCGGCCTACGCGAACCCTGCCCCTGCGGCTCCGGCAAGCGCTACAAGGCCTGCCACGGCAAGGCGCGCAACCGCGAGGCCGTGGCCCACGTTTCCCGCCCCTTCGAGGGGCTCACGAGCGAGTGCGACTGGGTGGCCTTCCGCGAGATCGTGCCGGCCGCCACTGCACCACTCACGCTCAAGGACGCCACGGATCGCCGCGTCATCCTCACCACGGTGCTTCCCCTGGCGTGGCCGGCGCTCGTGCGCGACAACGGCGACATCTACCTCGCACTTCAGGTGACCACGGGCTCCGGCGACCCCAGCCGAGACGCGGCCGACGCGCTGCTGCGCGCGCTTGAGAGCGAGCCGGGCACTCCCGTGCCTCCGGTCGGACTACCCGGCCCCGGCCCCCGCCTGCAGGACCTCATCGCCGACGTACCTCTCGACGTCACGATCCACGAAGACTTCGACTACTGGATGGCGGACGAGGCCAGTGCCGACGCTCCCGGTGTGCGCGACTCTCTCGAACGAGCCAACAGCAAGGTAATGCCCACCGTGCGCCTGGAATCGGTCGATGCGGCGTACTGGGTGCAGATGGGCGACAAGGTCTTCCTGCGCTGGGTCCGACCGGAGCCTGAGGAGAAGCTGCTGGATGCGCTTGCTCGGCTGCATGCTGCAGGGGGTAGTTCCCTCGCCGGCGTGCCGTCGCGCTTCGTCGGTTCATTCCGCGCGGACGGCTTGCTCGTCCCCGTGTGGGAGTTGACCGACGGCACCAGTGCCGTGGATACCGAGGCGGCCGCTGCCGAATTCGGTCAGCGACTCACCGCGGCCCTCGCGGTGGATGCTCCGCTTACTTCGGAGGATCGCCGCGCCCGCGCCGGACTGCAAAACCGCCAGATCACTCTTCGTTAGCAGGTCGCTACGCCTGGATGAACTCCACGAGCGTCCAGGCAGCGAGTGCGGCGAGGACAGCAGCGGACACTAGGCGGATCCGCCACATCGCCACGCGCTTCTGAAGCCATCCACCGATGAGC
>CAJBMR010000499.1 GCA_903954205.1 uncultured bacterium
CTGCGCAAGGTCGCCCGCGTCCGCCTCTCATCGGGCGTCGAGGTCACGGCCTATATCCCGGGCGTGGGGCACAACCTCCAGGAGCACTCGATCGTCCTCGTCCGCGGCGGCCGCGTGAAGGACCTCCCCGGTGTCCGCTACAAGATCATCCGCGGCGCTCTTGATACCCAGGGCGTGAAGGGCCGCAAGCAGGCCCGTTCACGCTACGGCGCGAAGAAGGAGAAGGGCTGATGCCGCGCAAGGGCCCGGCTGCCAAGCGGCCGATCGTCATCGACCCGGTCTACAACTCCCCGGTCGTCACCCAGCTCATCAACAAGGTGCTCCTCGACGGCAAGCGCTCCACCGCTGAGGCCATCGTCTACGGCGCCCTCGAGGGCTGCCGCGAGAAGACGGGCACCGATCCCGTGGCCACGCTCAAGCGGGCCCTCGACAACGTCAAGCCCACCCTCGAGGTGCGCTCTCGCCGCGTCGGCGGCGCCACCTACCAGGTGCCCGTCGAGGTCAAGGCCGGACGCAGCACCACGCTCGCGCTGCGCTGGCTCATCTCTTACTCGCGCCAGCGTCGTGAGAAGACGATGACCGAGCGCCTCATGAACGAGATCCTCGACGCCTCCAACGGCCTTGGCGCCAGCGTCAAGAAGCGCGAGGACACGCACAAGATGGCCGAGTCCAACAAGGCATTCGCCCACTACCGCTGGTAGTCGGCGCAGAAGCAGCGAAGAAGAAGAAGGAGTACGCAGGTGTCCACCGCGATCAAGCTCGACCTCGCCAAGGTCCGCAACATCGGGATCATGGCGCATATCGACGCGGGCAAGACCACGACGACCGAGCGCATCCTCTTCTACACGGGCATCAACTACAAGATCGGTGAGGTCCACGAGGGCGCAGCCACGATGGACTGGATGGAGCAGGAGCAGGAGCGCGGGATCACGATCACCTCCGCCGCCACTACGTGCGAGTGGAAGGGCTGCACGATCAACATCATCGACACGCCCGGCCACGTCGACTTCACGGTCGAGGTCGAGCGGTCCCTGCGTGTCCTCGATGGCGCCGTGGCGGTCTTCGACGGCGTCGCAGGAGTCGAGCCCCAGTCCGAGACGGTGTGGCGTCAGGCCGACCGCTACAACGTCCCCCGCATCTGCTTCGTCAACAAGCTCGATCGCACCGGCGCCGACTTCTACATGTGCGTCGACATGATCAAGGACCGCCTCGGCGCCACGGCGCTCGTCCTCCAGATCCCGATCGGCTCAGAGTCCGACTTCCTCGGAGTCATCGACCTCGTGAGCATGCGCGCCCTCACCTGGCGCGGCGAGACCCAGAAGGGCGAGGACTACGTCGTTGAGGACATCCCCGCCGACATGGCTGCTCAGGCCGCCGAGTGGCGCGAGAAGCTCCTCGAGACCCTCGCAGAGAACGACGACGCCGTGATGGAGAAGTTCCTCGAGGGCGAGGAGCTGTCGGTCGACGAGATCCAGGCCGGTATCCGTCGGGCCACTCTCGCCGACAAGCTCACACCGGTGCTCACCGGCTCGGCGTTCAAGAACAAGGGCGTGCAGCCCATGCTCGACGCCGTGGTCGCCTACCTCCCGTCGCCGCTCGACGTCGCGGCGATCGAGGGCCACAAGCCCGGCAACGAGGACGAGGCCATCGAGCGCAGGCCCAACGACGACGAGCCCTTCTCGGCCCTCGCGTTCAAGATCATGAGCGACCCGCACCTGGGCAAGCTCACCTACGTCCGCATCTACTCCGGCCGCCTCGAGACCGGCACCGCGGTGCTCAACAGCACCAAGGACCGCAAGGAGCGCATCGGCAAGATCTACCGAATGCACGCCAACAAGCGCGAAGAGATCGACGCTGTGGGCGCCGGCGACATCGTGGCTGTCATGGGCCTCAAGGACACGACCACGGGCGAGACCCTGTGCGATCCGTCCAAGCCGGTCGTGCTCGAGTCGATGAGCTTCCCCGCCCCGGTCATCTCCGTGGCCATCGAGCCCAAGACCAAGAGCGACCAGGAGAAGCTCGGCACGGCCATTCAGCGCCTCGCCGAGGAGGACCCCACCTTCCGCGTGCAAAGCGACGAGGAGACGGGCCAGACGATCATCTCCGGCATGGGCGAGCTGCACCTCGAGGTGCTCGTGGACCGCATGCGCCGTGAGTTCAAGGTCGAGGCCAACGTCGGCAAGCCCCAGGTCGCCTACCGCGAGACGATCACGAAGAAGGTCGAGAAGATCGACTACACCCACAAGAAGCAGACGGGTGGCTCCGGTCAGTTCGCCAAGGTTCAGATCACGCTCGCTCCCAACACGGAGGGCGAGGGCGGCTACGAGTTCGAGAACAAGGTCACCGGCGGTCGCATCCCCAGGGAGTACATCCCTTCTGTGGATGCCGGCTGCCAGGATGCGATGGAGTACGGCGTACTCGCCGGCTACCCCATGGTCGACCTCAAGGTCACCCTTCTCGACGGCGCCTACCACGAGGTCGACTCCTCGGAGCTCGCCTTCAAGATCGCCGGGTCGATGGTCTTCAAGGAGGCCGCTCGCAAGGCTGGTCCCGTGCTCCTGGAGCCGATGATGGCCGTTGAGGTCACCACGCCCGAGGACTTCATGGGCGACGTCATCGGCGACCTCAACTCCCGCCGTGGCCAGATCCAGGCCATGGACGAGCGTGCTGGAGCGCGCATCGTGCGCGCCCTTGTGCCGCTCTCCGAGATGTTCGGTTATGTGGGCGACCTGCGCAGCAGGACCCAGGGCCGGGCCAGCTACACCATGCAGTTCGACTCCTACGCCCAGGTTCCGCAGAACGTGGCTACGGAGATCATCGCGAAAGCTCGCGGCGAGTAAGTCGCGGATCGAAGAACACCCAGCAAACCAAGACAAGAACCCCGATCCGCGACAGTCGGACGGACCGAAACGAAGAGGAGCCCACCGTGGCGAAGGCGAAGTTCGAGCGGACGAAGCCGCACGTGAACATCGGCACCATCGGGCATATCGACCATGGCAAGACGACGCTCACCGCGGCGATCACCAAGGTCCTGCACGACAAGATGCCCGACATCAACCCCTTTACGCCTTTCGATCAGATCGACAAGGCCCCGGAGGAGCGTCAGCGCGGCATCACGATCTCCATCGCGCACGTGGAGTACCAGACCGAGGCGCGCCACTACGCACACGTGGACTGCCCCGGCCACGCTGACTACATCAAGAACATGATCACCGGCGCCGCTCAGATGGACGGTGCGATCCTCGTGGTCGCCGCCACCGACGGCCCGATGCCCCAGACCAAGGAGCACGTCCTCCTTGCTCGCCAGGTCGGCGTCCCCGCGATCGTCGTCGCGCTCAACAAGTGCGACATGGTCGATGACGAGGACCTGCTCGAGCTGGTCGAGATGGAGGTGCGCGAGCTCCTGTCGACCTACGAGTTCCCCGGCGACGACATCCCCGTGGTGCGCGTGGCCGCCTTCCCGGCGCTCAACGGCGACGAGAAGTGGGGCGAGTCGATCATGGAGCTCATGGGCGCGGTCGACTCCTACATCGTGACCCCCGAGCGTGAGGTCGACAAGCCGTTCCTCATGCCCGTCGAGGACGTCTTCACGATCACCGGCCGCGGCACCGTCGTGACCGGGCGCATCGAGCGCGGCATCGTCAAGGTCAACGAGGAGATCGAGATCGTCGGCATCCGCCCCGGACCGCCCGCGAAGACCACCGTCACCGGCGTCGAGATGTTCCGCAAGCTTCTCGACGAGGGTCAGGCGGGCGAGAACGTCGGTCTGCTCCTGCGCGGCACCAAGCGCGAGGACGTCGAGCGCGGCCAGGTGTGCTGCAAGCCGGGCTCGATCACCCCGCACACCGAGTTCGAGGCCCAGGTCTACATCCTGAGCAAGGACGAGGGTGGCCGCCACACGCCGTTCTTCGACAACTACCGTCCGCAGTTCTACTTCCGGACCACGGACGTCACGGGCGTCGTGCACCTGCCCGAGGGCAAGGACATGGTCATGCCCGGTGACAACACCGAGATGAAGGTCGATCTCATCCAGCCCATCGCCATGGAGGATGGCCTGCGCTTCGCGATTCGCGAGGGCGGTCGCACCGTGGGCGCCGGGCGCGTCACCAAGATCCTCAACTAGTTGGTTCGGGGGAGGCGTTCGCGCGCCTCCCCCGAATCCGACCATCACGACCCAAGACAGACAGCGGCACGGACTCAAGAAGGAAGCCACCATGGCGGGACAGAAGATCCGGATCCGGCTCAAGGCCTACGACCACGAGATCATCGATTCATCGGCGCGCAAGATCGTCGATACGGTGACTCGCACGGGTGCGAAGGTCGCGGGACCGGTGCCGCTGCCGACCGAGAAGAACGTCTACTGCGTGATCCGGTCGCCCCACAAGTACAAGGACAGTCGAGAGCACTTCGAGATGCGCACGCACAAGCGCCTCATCGACATTCTCGACCCCACGCCCAAGACCGTCGACTCGCTCATGCGCCTGGACCTTCCGGCCGGCGTCGACATCGAGATCAAGCTCTAGGACTATGACGATGGACAGCACAGTCAAGGGCGTGCTCGGGCAGAAGCTCGGCATGACCCAGGTATGGGACGAGAACAACCGCGTCGTCCCGGTCACCGTGGTCAAGGCAGGCCCCTGCGTCGTGACGCAGGTGCGCACGCCTGACAACGACGGCTACTCGGCCGTGCAGCTGGGCTTCGGCGCTGTCGACCCGCGCCGGGTCAACAAGCCGGACGCCGGGCACTTCGCCAAGGCCGGCGTCGCTCCCCGACGCCACCTCGTCGAGCTCCGCACCACCGATGCCTCCGAGTACACCCTCGGCCAGGAAGTCGGTGCCGATGCGTTCGCCGTTGGCGAGGTCGTCGACGTGACGGCCACGACCAAGGGCAAGGGCTTCGCAGGCACGATGAAGCGCCATGGCTTCAGTGGCGTCGGCGCCTCCCACGGAGCGCACCGCAATCACCGCAAGCCCGGGTCGATCGGCGCCTGCGCCACGCCCGGCCGCGTCTTCAAGGGCATGCGCATGGCGGGCCGCATGGGCTCGGTGCGTCACACGACGCAGGGCCTGAAGGTGCATGCCGTGGATACCGAGCGTGGCCTGCTCCTCATCAAGGGCGCGATCCCCGGTCCCAAGGGCGGGCTCGTGCTCATCCGCACGACCTCGAAGGCGGTGTCGTCATGACTTCTGTGAAGGTCCTCGTTCCCGGGGGCA
>CAJBMR010000500.1 GCA_903954205.1 uncultured bacterium
ACGGAGAGGTCGGGCTCCGCCACCTGCACTCCGTCGAGGGCGCGCATGAGGAGGTTGCGACGCGGATGGGTTGACGCCTCCTCCTCGGTGATGCGACCAGCGTCGACGAGCGTCTGGACGTAGGTGTGGTCTTGGGTGATCTGGCTGAGGTCGCCATCGCGCAGGAGATAGGCGCGCGAATCACCCACGTGGACGATCGCGATGCGCGCGCCGTCTCCGTCGGCGAGCCAGTAGAGCCCCGTCACGGTCGTGCCCATACCGGCGAGTTCGGGGCTGTCCGTGACGACGAGTCCGATGGTGGAGCCCGCACTCTCCACGGCCTCCGCAAGGCGTGTGAGCGCCTCTCCTTGGCCGAGATCAGCGTCGGCGATCTGCGCGAGTGTGGCGACGGCGGTGGCGCTGGCCAGCTCGCCGCCGGCATGGCCGCCCATGCCGTCAGCGACGATGAGCAATCGCGGCGCGGCGTACCCGGAGTCCTCGTTGCCTTGGCGCACCTGGCCGACATCGGAGCGCGCGGCATAGCGGAGTGCGAGCGCCATGGTCACCTCTGCAATTGCAAGGTCGTGCGCCCGATCCGCAGCGGTACGCCGGGCGGCAGGACGGTCGGCGAGGTGATGCGCGTGCGGTCGATCCAGGTGCCGTTGGTCGAGCCGAGATCCTCGACGATCCAGCCATCATCGCTGGGATATAGGCGAGCGTGCCGGCTCGATGCGTAGTCGTCGTCGATGACGAGAGTGGAGTCGGGGGCCCGACCGAGGGTGACCTGCGCGGTGCCGAGCGGGATCACTGTCTGCGCGAGTGGACCCTCGGTGACGACGAGTGATGGTCCCGCCTTCCCCTGCTTGGACGCCTTGGACTGCTTCGCGGGCTTCGGTGGCCTGGGTGCCTTGGCCGGCTTGGGGGGTCGCGCGCTGACCCGGGTGGGAGCGGGCCGGGCCTCGCGCGGCTGCATGAGGTCCCGGCGTAGGGCAATGACCGTGATGATGATGAAGAGCCAGAGCGCGCCGAGGAACGCCAGCCTCAGCAGCGTGAGGGCGAACTCGGTCACGCTGCTCAGCCCGTCCGATAGGTGATCGCGGTCGTGCCGATGAGGATCACGGAGCCATCGACCAGGGCAGCCTGGCCCACTCGGGTGCCGTCGATCATGGTGCCATTGGTCGAGCCCAGATCGCGTCCGATGGCAGGGGTGCCGAGGACGACCTCGCAGTGACTGCGCGAGACACCGGGATCCTCGATGCGAATGTCAGCCTCGTTGCCGCGACCTAGTCGCGTGACGGCGCGCACCAGCGGGTACGCCGTGCCACCGATCTCGAGATAGGGCTGCCCCGGCAGCGCGTCGGAGATGGCGGCCGAGACGACGGCCGCCCGCGCCTCGGAGTGGACGCGGAAGATGCCGGTGTCGAGGTCGTCATCGAGTGCGAGGCGCACCTCGGCGGGGCCGAGGAGGGCGTACCCCTGCTCGTCGGCGTACTCCGTGACGACGGTGGCGAGCTCGCCCTGGAGGGCGTCGCGGTAGACGCTCAGGCGCTCATCGTCGTGCGAGGAGAGGTCGATGGTGAAGACGTTGGGGGTCACGGTGCGCCCTCGGGCGACGATGGCGGCCCGGTCGTCCATCTCCTTCTGGAGAGCGGCGGCGAGCTCGACCGGCTGGACCTCGGACTTGAAGGCCTTGGCGAAGGCGCCGTTGACGATGCGGTCGAGGCGGTCTTCGAAGCGATCTAGGAGGCCCACCCCGGAATCGTACGGCTCCGGCTAGCGCGAACCCCTGAAGCGGGGGATGAAGCTGCTCACGTGGTCGGCGTAGTCGAACCAGGCCACTCCATGCTTCTCGGCCAGGAGGCGGTCCTCCCAGAAGGCCTTGGCGTAGAAGAAGGCGATGAGGGCCACCCAGAGGATGACCTGCCAGATGGACCCCACAGCCAGGGTGAAGCCCAGTGCCGCCACGAGGATGCCGGAATAGATCGGATGGCGGACTAGGGAGTAGATGCCACCCGTACGCAGGGCGGCGCTCTGCTGAGGCACGGGGGTTGGCGTAAGTGCGGCACCCAGGCTCAGCAGCGCGATGATTGCGAGGGCAAGGCCGCCGACCATGAGGATGATGCCAAGCACGTCGAGGAAGTCCGGCGGTGCGAAGAGGCTGCGACGCTTCGGCAGAAGGACGAGCAGAAGCAGGAGCAGCGCCTGCACGGCGACAAGGGACCAGCCGATGCGGCGCGTGCGCACGTCGGAGGCGACGACGGTGCGCCCTCCATGAGGCTGCACCGACGCGCGCTCTTCATCCGCACCGTTGGTCACGTCGGTCATTGTGACTCACGTGTCTGACGCCGACCCGTCGCGGTGGGTGAATCCCACACCTCTTCCCAGACTCTTTCCCCTTATGTGCGCCGGACCATGTTCGCCGAATGGTGCAAAAACGACGCTTGGGGACGGCGGATGACTCCCGAAAGTGTCCCGAAGCGTCGCTTTCCGGGCGGGACGTCAGGCGTCATCCGCGTCAGCGTGCTGTAGCGCGGGCTTGTTCGACGGTGCGCGCGTGGATCTCCTGGTTGTCCGGGTCGGCGAGGCGGGGGTCATCGACAGGGCGGTCGGCCAGCACGGCGTCCAGGTAGCGCCGGTCGGCGTCGAGGCGCTCTATGGGTGAGTACGTCGGGGTGCCGTGTCCCGGCACTAGCACTCGGGAGCGGCGTACCACCTCTGCGAGGCGATCGAGCCCGGTCAGGTAGCTCGTGAGGTCGGGCTCGTCGGCATCGGGGTAGGGCAACTCGACATCGCTGAGCATGTCGCCCGCGAGGAGCACGCCCGCGTCCGTGATCTCGACAGCGAGGTGCCCGCGTGCGTGGGCGTCGTGTGCGTGCAGTGCGATGTCGCGACCGCGCCAGAGCAGGTCGTCGTCCGGGACCGCTGTCACGCGGCCCGCAAACTCGATGAGGTCGTCGGGGATGTCTCCGATGAGGGGCTGGACCAGCGACGCCCGATCGGTCTCCCACTGCGAGGCAGCCCACGCGCTGGACCAGCGCGGCGCTTCGCCGAGGTCGGGGTGCCACAGCACGTGGTCGTAGTGCAGGTGCGTGGCAAGGCCGGCTGCGCAGCGCGCGCCCTTCGACCTGATGAAGTCCGCCACGCCCGCCAACTCGTCGGCATCCCAGCACGGGTCGACGACGAGCGCCTCACCGTCCGCGATCACGGCAGTGGATGTCGTGGCGTAGCGACGTGACGTCATCACGTGTACGCCGGGAGCGACCTCGACAGCAGCGCGCGTCATCCCGACACCGCGTCCAGGTCGGCGAGATCCTGGTCCGTCAGTTCCAGGTTCGTGCTGGCCACGAGGGCGGGGAGCTGCTCCACCCGTGATGCCGAGGCGATGGGAGCGGCGACGGTCGACCTGGTGAGGAGCCAGGCCAGTGCGACCGTCGCGGGTGCGACCCCATGCCGGTCAGCGACGGCGCGCACGACGTCGAGGGTGGCTTCATTGCGGGGCGTCTGGAACTGGCTCACCGTGTCACTTCTGGCGCCCGATGGGGCGGCGTCGTACTTGCCGGTGAGGAAGCCGGCGGCCAGCGGCCAGTAGGGCAGGCAGGCGAGCCCTTCGCGCTCGCACACGTCCTGGAGTGGGCCTTCGAATTCATCGCGCACGACGAGGCTGTACTGCGGCTGCACGGCAGAGAAGCGAGGCAGGCCGATCTCGTCAGCGATGCGGAGGGCCTCCGAGAGACGGTCGGCGGAGTAGTTGGACGCCGCGATCGCACGCACCTTGCCTGCACTGACCAGCTCACCCAGCGCGCGTAGCGTCTCTTCCAGTGGAGTCTCCAGGTCGTCGGCGTGGCAGTAGTAGAGGTCGATGTAGTCCGTCTGGAGTCGGCGGAGCGATCCGTCTATTCCCGCCATGATCTGCGAGCGCGACAGTCCCTGGTTGCCGGGAAACTTGCCGACCTTGGTGCAGAGGACGACGTCACTGCGATTGCCCCTCTCGCGCATCCAGTGGCCCACGATCTCCTCGGATTCCCCGCCGAAGCACCCGGGCGCCCAGTGCGGGTAGGAGTCGGCGAGGTCGATGGCGTTGCCACCGGCTGCGACGTAGGCATCGAGGATGTCGTACGACGCCTCCTCGCTCGCCGTCCAGCCGAAGACGTTGCCGCCGAGAGCGAGGCGCGAGATCTCCAGCGCCGACGTGCCCAGCGTGACCCGAGGCATGGGCGAGTGGGATCGCATCGGACCAGACTAGGCAGCCGGGCAGGTTGACTCACCCGCGAGGAGGTACCCTCGTCACTGCCCTGGCGACAGGGCGACGCGCGAGTGGCGGAATAGGCAGACGCGCACGGTTCAGGTCCGTGTGCCCGTAAGGGTGAGGGGGTTCAACTCCCCCCTCGCGCACCCCCCATCAACAGCCACGTTCTCCGGTCGAGAAGTGC
>CAJBMR010000501.1 GCA_903954205.1 uncultured bacterium
CCTGCAGCGCGAGGGCCACCGCATCGTCGCGAGCATCGGCGACCAGGTGAGCGATATGTCGATGGGCCACCTCAAGAGCGGTTTCCTGCTTCCCAACCTCATGTACTTCATCCCCTAGGGACGCCGAGAAATCGGCAGACTCACCTCCCCTTACCGCTCGCCTCATGGTCTAGGTGTGCCTAGCCGACCTGGTTGACCTTGAGCTTCATCGAGGGGATGGATGGTCCGTAGGTGGCGGTATCGTCGATGTAGACCAACGAGGCGGCGACGTCGAGGCTTGCCCACATCAATGTCGCACGTTGGCCCGCTGCCAGGCGAGTGAAGAAGTTCCATGCGGCCACCTGCTTCGCGCCACCCCCGATCAGAATGAGAGCCGTGTTGCTGTTGGGCACATCAATGTCGTCGACGCGCAACCAGATGTAAATGGTGTCGTTGCCGCCATCAGTCTTGGTGAGCTGGGCGACGAAGTTGAGGTTGTAGACCCCGGTGTCATCCACGGTGACGTCCGTGCCATTGACGATGGTCACGCCCCTGCTGAAGTCCGTCGTGCGTACCTGGATCGGAATGGGATTGCCCGGCGAGGTGTTCGTCTGCGTCTGCAGGTCGAGAAAGGTCCCGTATCCGCCAAAGCCACCGGCAGGTCCTGTCGCACCCACGGCACCGGGGACGCCCTGGTCACCGGGGACTCCCTGCGCACCGATTGGCCCAGTGGGCCCGGCTGGCCCGGCTGGCCCGGCGGGTCCGGAGGCGCCGCGGCTCCCGGGTGCGCCGTCTGCGCCCGCGGGACCTTGCGCTCCGGGCGCACCCTCGGGCCCGGTCTGCCCGGTCGGCCCCGAGGGACCGGCGACGGACCACACGAGCACGCGTTCACCGACGAAGCACGCGCGAGAGGAGCGCGGCACGCGCATGGCACCGGTCACGCGATCGACACACGCACGGATGGCGGGTTGCGACTGCCCGTCCTGCGCCGCCTGAGGAGCACTCTCGGACGTGGCTACCCCGATGAGGGTCGCGGCAGTGATCGTGACCGCGCCGATCAACACTGCTCGTGCAAGTCCCGTTGCCACGCTCCCAGTGTGCGGCGTGCGCAGACAGGTGCCTAGGCGTCGACCGTCAGCACTCGGTCATGGGTTGGTCACGTGATGCCCTAGCCAGACGATGCCCTAGCCTCTCTTGGAACCGAGGAGGTCTCATGGCGTACGAGCCCACATGGGAGTCCGTGAGCACTCATCCCCTGCCCGAGTGGTACGACGACGCGAAGCTCGGCATCTTCCTGCACTGGGGGCTCTACTCCGTGCCGGGTTGGGCCCCTCAGGTCGGCGACATCCAGCAATTGCTGCATGACGAGGGTCCCGTCGGCATGCTCCGCGACAACCCCTATGCCGAGTGGTATCGCAACACGATGCAGCTCGAGGGCAGCCCCACCCAGATCCATCATGCGCAGACCTATGGCGCGGACTTCCCCTACGACGGCTTCATTCCAGCCTTCAACGCGGGCGCCAACTCCGCCGATCTCGATGCCATCTC
>CAJBMR010000502.1 GCA_903954205.1 uncultured bacterium
CCCTAAGTTCGCGGATCAGGGCCCGTGTGGCATCAGGGCACGGGTGGATTAGGGCACGCGGCATCAGGGCACGGGTAGATCAGGGCACGTGGGGATTGCGCGCATGGCCCCAGGTTAGGGCGTGAGCGTCAGACCGCGCACTCCCCGCCATCGCAGCAGGGCTGGATGTAGTAGCACTGGGGACAGAAGTCCTTGCCGCCGCGGCGCTGGAGCTCGACGCTCTCGCAGGCGGGGCACGGACCCGGGGAACCCATCACGGCATCCGACGCTAGTTCGTTGAGTGGCGGGTTGTGACGTGTCGCTACGGCGTGTCGCGTGCGATAAGCCGCCACTCAACGAAGTGGGGCTACCAGGAGCCGCCGCCACCACCGCCGCCACCACCGCCGGAGAAGCCGCCTCCGCCCGAGAAGCCCGATCCGCCCGAGGCGCGCGGCGGGGTTGACGCCGCGCTCACCGTCGAGGCACCCACCGACATGAGGCTGTGGATCGCGGCGGTATTGACCAGGAAGAGTCCGGTCGAGTGCAGCTGCTCCTCGGTGAGGTCGGGGAAGGCACCCGACCATGCATCCTCGAGGTCGAAGAGCACGGCGTAGGGAAGGAAGGTCGCGTAGACGGCGTAATCCGGCAGTCCCAGCCTCTGCACCAGGTCACGACGCGCGGCCCCGGGATCGGTGTCAAGCAGGCGCTTGAAGCCCTCGACCTCGGCTTCGAATCGAGCCGTCTCCCGCGTCTCCCTGTCGGGCACGAGATACGCGGCGATGAAGAGGCCGAGTGTCAGCGCGAGCAGGACGGGCGCGACGCCGGCGTAGAAGATCGCGTTGTCGGTCACGCTGCCGAAGCCGAAGGCGGCAATGCCCAGGAATAGGCCAATCCCCGCCATGCAGCCCACCCGTCGGCGCGGTGAGCCCGCCTGCGGATCCAGCCGCTCCGCGGCCACGGCTTCCTTAGTCAGCTCGGTCCGCACGCTCTTCACGGCGCTGGCGAAATCCGCGTCGTACCCCTCGAGGGTCGCCCGGTCGCGGCCCTCGAAGATCTCCCCGGTGAGCCGCTCCTCCCAGGGACGCAGTGTGTCGGTGCCCGCACCCCACCAGGCCAGGTCGATGCGGCTCTCCTTAAAGAAGCCACCGGGGTCCGACGACAGCGTGATGTGACGGCGGGCCACCAGATCCAAGAGCGTGGCGAGTACGCCGCGCGAGCTGAGTTCGCCGTCGAGGCTGACCTCGATCTCCGCGGGTCGCAGGCCACGCGGAGGGCCAAACTGCACGGGCGAGCCCGGGATGTCGACCCCGCGGATACGACGACGCAGGACGAGGATGATGAGCGACGGCGCGATGAGCGCGACCAGCGAGAGCGTGAGCGCGACGGGGAAGAAGACACGGCTCGCGTCTTCCGAGAGCGGCATCGCCTCGATGCGTCGCACGGGTGGTGTCGTGAACGCCGATCCCGGATAGGCGACGACCGCGGTCAGGCCTTGGTAGGGCAAGGAGGATGCCTTGCGGAAGGTCACGCTGTCGCCGCTGATGCGGTCATTGCAGCCTGCCGTGTCGCCGTAGTAGCCGGAGTAGCACTGCGCGGCGAGGACCGGGCCGGGACCGCTGACGATCACCTCGGCC
>CAJBMR010000503.1 GCA_903954205.1 uncultured bacterium
ATCTCGGTTTCCCAGCATCCGCGTGCACCGCAGCGGCACGTGTGGCCCTGCGGGTTGATGCGCATGTGGCCGAACTCGCCGCCGTAGCCACCCGCACCCACCAGCGGGCGCCCGTCGACGAAGACACCGCCACCGACACCGATGTCGCCGGCGAGATAGACCACGGTGCTGCTGTCACGCGCACTGCCGCGCACTTGCTCGGCGAGCACGCCGAGATCCGCGTCATTGCGCACGGACACGTCACTGCGTCCTCCGCCCAGTCGGCCACGTAGGAATTCCCCAAGTGGCACATCGGTCCAACCGAGGTTGGGCGCGAAGCGCACCAGACCATCTGTCGCGCGTACGACGCCAGGCACTCCCGCGCATACGCCGACGAGCGATGCGCCAGAAGGGAGTGCTGCGATGACCTCATGACTCACCTGGACGACCTCATCCAAGAGGGCGTCACGATCACCGTCGCGATGGCGTCGCTCCACGCGTGCGAAGACTTCGCCACCGAGGCCGACCAGCGCCGCCACCGTGCGCTCGACGCGCAGGTCCAGCGCCAGGACCGCCACCGACGTGGCGACCGGCTCCACGACAAGCGAAGGCCGACCCACGCCGCGGACATCGCCCGCACGCTCACGCACGAGGCCGAGCGCGGCAAGCGTGCTCACGAGGTCACCCACCGTGCTGCGATTGAGCCCGGTGACCGCGGTGAGATGCGAGCGCGACTGCGCTCCCCCAAGGTGCAGCAGGCGCAGCACGGTGGACAGGTTGGATCGGCGGACCTCGTCCTGGGTCGCCCCGGCAAGGGAGGGCACGGGAGCCCCTAACTGCCAGTCGCGGCGGTGCGCCTACGCGAGATCGCGTCGACGCTAGCTGCAATGAGCAGCACCAGGCCGGTCACAATGAATTGAATGCCCGACTGCTGTGTGATGAGCGGCAGGCCATTGGCGATCACGGCGATCACGAGTCCGCCGATGACCGCGTCACGGATCTTGCCGCGCCCGCCGAAGAGGCTCGTGCCGCCGATGACGGCCGCACCGACCGCGAACAGCAGCGTCTGCGCACCGCCCGTGGTGGGCGAAACGGAGTTGTCGCGGGAGGCGAGGAGGACACCGGCAATCGCGGCAAGGGTCGAACAGAAGACGAAGCAGGTGATCATCAGGCCCTTGACGTTGATGCCCGCACGACGAGCGGCCTCACGGTTGCCGCCCACGGCGTAGACATGCCGGCCGAAGCCGGTGCGCTGCAGGATGAAGGTCAGGCCGACAAGCAGCACCAGGATGACGACCACGACCCAGGGCACGCCCTGGATAGTGACCTTGGCCGAGGGCAGTTGACGCTCCTGGTTGAGCAGATATGTCGCGACGAAGATGAGCACTCCCAGGGCAATGACCTTGATCGCCCAGACACTCATCGCCTCGGCCGGGAGCCCGGCCTTGCGACGACGGCGGATGGCAAGGAGTGTCGACAGCGCGAAGCCCGCGACGATGATGACGGCCAGGACCCAGCCGGCAACGACGGACATGTTGCCGTTCATCACGACGAGGATCGCCTCGCTGCGGATCGGGATGGTGCCACCCTCGCCGATGATGAGCAGCATGGCGCCCTGAAGTGCAAGGAACATCGCGAGGGTGACGACGAAGCTCGGGATCCCGAGCCTGGCCACGAGCATGCCGATCACGAGGCCGATGACGACACCGGTGAGGAGCGCCGCGAGCAGCGCGACGGGCCAGGCAAGTCCCCAATTGTTGAGGGCGACCGCGAGGATCGCGGCGCAGGTGCCGGCAGCGAAGCCCGCCGAGAGGTCGATTTCGCCCAGGAGGAGGACGAAGACCAGGCCCATGGCGAGCACGATGATTGCCGCGCTCTGATTG
>CAJBMR010000504.1 GCA_903954205.1 uncultured bacterium
CCTCGGTGAACTCTGCGTTTCCGTCAGAAACGAGTGCGATCTCCGGGCCGACTCCCTGTGAAGCGCCCCAGGCCGCCATCACGAAGGGGTCATTGACGGAGAGGCACACGATGCGATCAACACCGGCTGCTGCAAGGTCGCTGGCGGTGTCGACGAAGGACGGCAGGTGGACGTTGGAGCAGGTGGGGGTGAAGGCCCCGGGCACCGCGAAGAGCACGACTCGACCTGAGCCGAGCAACTCGGCACTGGCGATGGGATCAGCACCTGCTTCGGTGACGACGCGCAAAGTCACGTCGGGGATACGGTCGCCCACACTGATGTTCATGATGCCGTCCTTGGCAGGTCTAGTGGCCGGAGCCACCCGCGGGAGCTCTCCCGCGTAGGAGCACGATAGCGACGATGACACCGATGAGCGATACGGCGATCGTCGGCCACATGGCCATGCCAACGGCGCTGTCGAAGACGTCGGTGATGACCTTCTGGCCGTCGCCGGGGATCAGCGCGGCGACATCCCTCAACTGCCGACCGCCGGTGAGCACGTCGAGCACCTTGGCGAGAGTCTCGGCGGGCGGATCGCTGAGGATGGATTGGAGCTGGTCGCGGGCGCTGCTCTGGAAGACAGCCGTGCCGACAGCGACCCCGAGCGAGCCACCGATCATCGACGCTGCCTTGAAGACGCCGGAGACCACGCCTTCGCCAGCATCGCCCGGGTCCTCCACGGCCGTCGCTGCGCACGGCGTGATCTGCAGGCCGATGCCCACGCCGATGAGGATGAAGGGCGCAATCAACTGCGTGTACGAGCCGGATAGATCCAGGAGTAGGAAGGCCGCGACGGCGAGGCAGGCCATGCCAATCGCGGTCGGCCATGCAGGCCCGAATCGCCGACCGAGCCACGTGCCCAGTGGGTTGATGATGAGAATTGGAATCGTCGCCGGGAGTAGCAGGAGGCCCGCCTGGAGCGGGTCGTAGCCCTCCACCACCTGCAGGTAGAGCGCCATGAAGAAGATCACGCCGCCGAAGACGAAGTTGGCGATGAGGTTGGCGAGGACAGCGCCATCGAAGCGGCGCATGCGGAAGACCGAGAGCTTGATGACAGGGCTCGCGACGCGACGCTCGATGAGGATGAAGAGCACGAGGAGCGCGATCGATCCGGCGATCATGGCGGCGAAGCCCGCGGTGGGCAGGGTGTCGAACTGCACCAGGGCCCAGGACAGCAGGAAGAGGCTGCCCACGAGTGTGATGATGCCGGGGAAGTCGATTCGCCGTCCGGCGTGCACGTCCCGTGTCTCAGGCGTCGCCCACCACGTGAGGAGCAACGCGACGATTCCGATCGGGAGGTTGATCCAGAAGATCCACCGCCAGTTCAGTCCCTCGACGATCGCCCCTCCGACCAGCGGTCCGAGTGCCTGCGCGCCCCAGCAGACGGCGATCCACGCGGCAATCGCGGTGTCGCGCTGCTTGCCGGTGAAGATCACGGCGATCATGGCGAGTGCCGTCGGCAGGACGGCAGCGGCTCCGATCCCCTCGAGCACGCGCCCGATGATGAGCACGAGCGGTGTCGGTGCGATTGCAGCGACGACCGAGCCCGCCAGGATGAGGATCGTGCCGATAGCGAAGAGGAGCCGACGACCGTAGATGTCGCCGACCCGGCCGCCGACGATGATCAGTGCGCCGGCGAGGAAATAGCCGTTGACGGCCCACTGCAGGGTGTCCATCGTGCCGCCGAGGTCGCGGCCGATGGTCGGCAGAGCGATGGAAATGTCGCTTGCCGTCACCCACACCAGAGCCGTGACGAGGCAGAGCCCCAGGAGGGACCACCAGCGTCGCTCCGTGCCGACGGCGGACTCAGGGGCTGCCTGTGACGACTGGACCATGTCAGAACTTTAGGGGCCCCATGCTCAGTCAGCGTGGACCCGGCGGGACGACGTACCCTCGTGCCGTGGCCCGCGCCTTTGTGATCGTCCTCGCTGTCATCACGCTGGGGGTGGTCGGTGCTCTCGTGTGGGGTGCCTGGCGCAGTGATGCCGGTACGGCGATCGACGAGCTGCCCACTGTCTCGGAGGTCATCGCCGCGCAGGTACATCGTCACGGAGTGGAACTGCCCGAACTCACCGAGGCTGACCGCGCGCGTCTCTCGGCGCCTCCGACAGCAGGCGCGTCCCTGTCTACCTACGAACAGGTGCTCGGCCAGTTGCTGACAGTGCGGGACGCCGCTGGTGTGGACGAGGCTGTCGCCATTCTGCGCGAGGTGGTCCTGCAGAGTGAGTCCGTGGCGACGGAATGCGATCGGCTCTACGCCGAGCTCACCATCGATACACCCGCAACCCTTCCGGTCATGCAAGCCTGTCCTGGGGGTTAACTGGCAGCTTTCTGCCATGACTGGCACCATCTCGTCATGAAGCGCATGAAGGTGGTCATCATCGGGGCTGGGTTCGCGGGCCTGGATGCGGCCAAGCTGCTGCGCAAGAACCAGCAGATCGACGTAGTCATCGTCGACCGCCACCCCTACCAACTCTTCAGTCCTCTTCTCTACCAGGTGGCCACGGGTGCACTACCCGAGGACGACATCGCATACCCCGTGCGGGCAGCGATTCCTGGCGTGACCTTCATCCGGGGCGATGTCATCCGCGTCGACCCTCAGGCGCATCGCATCCGTCTCTACGACGGCCAGGACCTCAGCTACGACCAGCTCGTCATCGCTACCGGGAGCGTGGGGACAACCTTCGGTATCCCTGGCGTCGAGGAGCATGCCCTGCAGATGAAGTCGATCGCGGACGCACGTCGCATCAAGTCCCGCTTGCTCAACACGTATGAAGACGTGCAAGAGGGGCGCCTGCCACGCGAGGCCCTGCGCGTGGTCGTCGTCGGTGGCGGGCCGACGGGTGTCGAGGTGAGCGGCGCAGTGGCCGAACTCCAGAGCAGCCTGGTGCGGGAATACCCCGACATCGCCGACAAGGCGACGGTCACCCTCGTTGAAGCCGGTCCGCGCCTCCTCCCCTCCTTCACGGAGGAGTCGAGCGCGCATGCCAAGGAGGAGTTGGAGGATCTTGGCGTCACGGTCAAGGTCGACACGGCGGTGGACCGGATGTACGAGCGAGATGTGCACCTGAAGTCCGGCGAGATCCTGCCTTCGGGGACTGTCGTCTGGGCGGCAGGCGTCGCAGCTCCCGAGCGCTGGTCGGAACTGGGCACAACCGGGCCTTCCCGGCGACTCGTCGTCGACGAATTCCTGCGGCTGCCGGGCGCGCCTGATGTCTGGGTGGTGGGTGACACGGCCGCCTTCAGCGTTGACGGTGGCGCCCCCCTGCCGATGGTCGCCCCGGTGGCCATGCAGATGGGCCGGCACGTGGCACGCAACATCACGGCGCTCGCGACGGGCAAGTTGATGGAGCCCTTCCGCTACCTCGACAAGGGACAGATGGCGACGATCGGTCGCCGCCGTGCTGTGGCCGAGACTCCCCAAGGATTGCGCCTGCACGGCACGCCCGCCTGGCTCGCCTGGCTCGGTCTGCACGTGGCCTATCTCGCCGGGGGCCGCAACCGTGTGAGCGTGCTTGCTGATTGGGCGTGGAACTACCTTGCCTGGAGCATCGGCCCGCGCCGGGCTGTCATCGAGTAACGCTTCCCCTCCGGGTAGTGTCCGCGCACGTGGGATGGCGTGAGACATGGCAGCGGATCATCCCCTCACGCACCATCCCGCGCACCCGTTGGCGCAGTGAGGGCTCGCGCTGGCGCAGTGGCCCCAGGACTTTCGTCGTCCTCATCTTCGGGCTCTGGCTCTTCGGTACCGGTGAGGCGATGCTGTTCGACGCCGCCCTGGGAAATGCCCCGTGGACCGTCTTCGCTCAGGGTGTGTCCGTCCGCACCGGCATCTCCATCGGTCTGGCCACCTTCTTCACGAGTGTCGTCGTGCTCCTCATGTGGATCCCGCTACGCGAGCGGCCGGGGCTGGGGACGATCGCTAACGCTGTCGTGATCGCGACCGCGCTCCAGGTGATGATCGGCGTTCTGCCGACGCCGGAGTCCTTCGGGTGGCGGCTCGCCCAGGTGCTCGGCGGCATCGCCCTCGTGGGTATCGGCAGCGGTCTCTACCTGACGACGAACCTCGGGCCTGGACCACGCGATGGGCTTATGACGGGAATCCACCTGCGCACGGGGATCGCTGTCACCCCCGTGCGCCTGTCGATCGAGGTCGTCGTGCTCGCCATCGGATGGCTTCTCGGCGGCACCGTCGGCATCGGCACCGTGCTCTTCGCACTGCTCATCGGGCCGAGCGTGGGATACGGGCTGCGCCTTGTCGGATGGCTGGCGGGTGCTCGCGAGGAATTACCTCCCGGGGACGCGCACCCCGAGCTCGAAGCCTGACCACTACTCTGCCCGAGTGGACGACCTCACCATCTCGCAGCACCTTGCCGACCGGCTCCGCCAGCGCGGAGTGGATCGTGGCTTCGGCATCGTGGGGGACTACGCACTGCGGCTCTTCGCGGATCTCGAGGAGGTCGGCTTCCCCATCCTCGTCACCGCTGACGAGCAGGGTGCGGCCTTCGCGGCCGATGCCTACGCCCGGCTCAAGGGCCTCGGCGTCGTGGCGGTGACCTACGGCGTGGGTGGACTGAAGATCGCCAACGCGGTGGCCGGCGCCTGGGCCGAACAGGTGCCCCTGCTCGTCGTGTCGGGTGCCCCGGGACTGCGTGAGCGTGCCGGTGACGTCCTGCTGCATCACAAGATCCGCAACTTCGACTCCCAACTTGTCGTCTTCGAGGAGCTCACCTGCGCGCAGGCGGTCATCGACAACCCCGCCATCGCTGCCGATGAGATTGACCGCGTCATCGCGGAGGTGCTCTCCCAGCAGCGCCCCGGATACCTCGAGATTCCCCGTGACATGGTCGAGGTGCCTATCGCCCCACCGCGCCAGGAGCACCTGCGCGCCCACCTGCCGCCCGTCGATGACGATCGCCTGCGTGCGGCTGTGGCGGATGCCATGGATTGCCTGAGGGATTCGCACACGCCCGTCGTCCATGCCGGTGCGATGGTGTGGCGCCGTGGCCTCGGTCCCGCCCTCGTCGAGGCGGCCGAGCGCCTGCAGGTGCCCGTGGCGACGAGCTCCCTCGCAAAGGGCCTCTTCCCTGAGCGGCATCCGCTGTCGCTGGGTGTCTACATGGGCGCGGTGTCCTCACCCGAGGTCGTCGAGCGCGTCGAGGGCGCGAGCACGGTCGTGAGCTTCGGCGTACTCAACACCGACCTCACAATGGGCGCATTCACTGCGCACCTCGATCCGCACCGTCACATCGATGCGCAGGACACCGAGGTCACGATCGGCCTGCGCACCTACAAGGACGTCCCGCTGTGGGCATTCCTGCCCGCGCTTGCTCATGCGGCGAGCGGCCAGGGGGAGGTGGTGACGTCGTCCTTGCATCCGCGCCCCGACTTCACCCCTGAGAGCGGTGCGCCTTTGTGCGTTGCCCGTGTCATCGCCGCCGTCGACGCGCACCTAGACGAAGGCCACGGTCTCCTCGTCGATCCGGGTGAGTGCCTCTTTGCCTCGGTTGACCTCTCCGCACCGCACTGGTGCCTCGCGAGTGCCTACTACGCGACGATGGGCTACGCCGTGCCCGGTGCTCTCGGTGCCGGAATCGCCGAGCCGCATCTGCGTCCGGTGGTCCTTGTGGGGGACGGCGCCTTCGCGATGACCGGCCTTGAAGCCGCCACCGCTGCCTTCCACGGAGTCACACCGATCATCCTGGTCCTCGACAACCATGGCTACGGGACGCAGCGGCCTATGAAGGACGGCGCCTTCAACGACATCCCGGCCCTGCGGGCCGAACTCCTGCCGTCCGTCTTCGGCACCGGTCGCGGCTGGCTCGCGACGACGGAGGACGAGCTCGATGCCGCCCTGGCTGAGGCGGTGGCCTCGGACGAGCTGTGCATCATCCGCGCGGTGGTGCCGCAGGGTGATCGCAGCCCGGCGCTCTTGCGACTCACCGACGCGCTTGGCAAGCGCGTTTAGGTGGGCTGTTGGGTGATCTCCACCACGACGCCCAGCGCCTCGCTCATCCCTCCGGCGTAGATGCCCTTGAGCGGCGGCACATCGGCGTAGTCGCGGCCGTGGGCGACGACCACGTGCGCAGGCCCCACTTCTCGGTCGTTCGTGGGGTCGATGGCG
>CAJBMR010000505.1 GCA_903954205.1 uncultured bacterium
ACCAGACGCTTCTCCGGGAGTCTGACCTGAAGATATGGGCATTCGAGCCTCAGGAGGGCACGCCGTGAAGAGTCTGCTGCAGCCGAAGGTAGCCATCCCGGTCGTCATGGCGGCCATCGTCGTGCTGGGGATCGGTCTCTACCTCTTCCAGCCCTGGCGCATCATCACGAATGTCGAGGTCAATGAAGCCCTGCCTACGGCGGTGGCGACGGAGACTTCGGCTGCCCCTGTGCCATCTACGGCCAGCGCTTCACCGGAGGAGCAGTCTCCATCCGCCGAGCCCACGCCGACACCCACTCCCGCAGAGCCGACCGTGCTCGCGGAGGGCTCCTTTATCTCGCATGAGCACGCGACCACGGGCACGGTGCGCATCCTCGAGCTGCCCGATGGCAGTCGTGTCCTGCGGATCGAGGGGCTGGACACCAGCGACGGGCCCGACCTCAAGGTGTGGCTGAGCGATCAGCCGGTGATCGACGGTGTTGACGGCTGGGGCGTTTTCGATGATGGCGCGTACGTGAGCCTGGGCGATCTCAAGGGCAACAAGGGCAACCAGAACTACCCGATTCCCGCGGATGTCGATCTCGCGGACTACACCGCCGTGTCGATCTGGTGCGAGCGCTTCGCTGTGTCTTTCGGCGCGGCTGAGTTCACCGTCTAGGACTGCAGCGCACTGCCCCCGCATTCAGCCCTGTGCCCGCATTCAAAGGTGCGGGGGCAAGACGCAGAGGGTGAACCCGAGGCCGTTGACTACTCCCCGGGCACAGCTCCCTGGATCACTCTGTCGACCACGTGGATCACTCCGTTGGACGCCTTCACGTCAACGTCGATGACGTTGGCGATTTCCCCGTAGCCATCCTCGATGCTGACGGTCTCACCATCGACGATGACGGTCCATGACTCGCCCGACAGGGTTTCGACCTTCGTGCCGTTGAGACCCACTACATCGGTGGCGGGAATCTTGCCGGACACCACGTGATAGAGCAGGATGTCGGTCAGCAGCGCGGGTTCGGCGGTCAATGCGTTCACCAGGTCGTCCAGACTGATGCCCAGATCGGCTGCGACGACCTCGAAGGCCGCATCTGTGGGGGCGAACACGGTGAACGGACCAGGACCGGAGAGAGTCTCCTCGAGCCCGGCAGCGTTCAGCAGTTTGACCAGCACGGTGAAGCTGCCGGCGGAGATGAGATTTTCAACGATGTTCTTGTCCTCTGCTCCGTCAAAGTCGTTGGAGTAGGGGATCGCGTCAGAGGTGGTTGGCTCTAACGACTGGTCCTCGGTGTCGAAATCGGGCAACGCCCCCTCGAGCACGCCGTCGAGGATATGAATCACGCCGTTGGAGGCCGGCACATCAACGTCGATGACGTTGACGATTCGCCCGAAGCCGTCTTCGATGCTGACGGTCTCACCATTGACGATGACGGTCCATGTCTCGCCCGACAGCGTCTCCACGTCCTGGCCGTTCAGGGTCACCACGTCAGCGGCAGGGATATTGCCCGGCACCACGTGGTAGAGCAGCATGTCAGTCAGTAGTTCGGGCTCGGCGATCAGGCCATTGACCAGATCGTCCAGCGGGACGCCCAGTGCGGCCGCTCTTTCCTCAAACGCCGCATCGGTGGGTGCGAAAACTGTGAACGGCCCTGTGCCTGCGAGAGTCTCATCGAGCCCGGTAGCGGTGAGGAGCTGGGTGAGCACGGTGAAGCTGCCAGCGGAGACGGCGACATCGACGACATTGCCGGAGGCCTCAGTGCTTGTGGTTGTTGATGCCGGCTCGCTGCTGCTACACGCTGCAGTGGTGAGCAACATGGCTGCGGTGACGATGCCGAGGCTGGCAGCACGTATTGATCGCTTCATGATCGAACCTTTCGCAGGCCTGATGGACGTTGGGGCTTCGACACGGGATTCCCGGTAGAGCCGTGGAGCCTGACCGCATTTACGTAGCCTATGGGTTCCGGGGTGGGCAAGTGACTTCTTGATAATCGAGGCACCGTTATAGAGCCCGGATTCACGAGGAGCTCGACGTTCTCAAGGTGTGGCCGGGGGCGGGGCCGAACCGCCGACCTTCCGATTTTCAGTCAGGCTCGCTGGGGCGAAGGGGCAGGATCGAGACGCGGTGATCCGCAGGCGTGACGGTGATCAACGCTCCCCGGCGGATGTATCTCTCGGACGCGGAGATCGCATCCAGTATTCGCTTACCGACATCCCCTGGGAGCGTTGCTTGAGCTCTGACCTGGATCACGCTCGGGAGGTCCAGACCACGCAACGCCAAAAGGGTTCCAAAGTCGAGGTCTTGGGTGATGATTACCCAGCCGTCTCGGCTTGCGAGGTCCAGGATGTCGACGTCACTCGCGTCTGGGGCTCCGATCGTGCTCCAATGCTCCACATCTAAGCCCGCGCTTGACAGGAACTCCCTCCATTGGGGCGAGAGATTCATATCGATGAGGAACTTCATGCGGGGAGGGAGATCTCCACCTCTTCAGCTCGCCAAGCAGCGTAGGAGAGCGCTTGCGCTATGTCGTCAGCCACGATGTACGGATATGCGCGGACGATCTCGTCAGTGGTTTTGCCAGCGGCCACCAGGCCGACTAGGGCCCCGACCGTCACTCGAGTGCCTCGAATGCAGGGCTTCCCGGCCATGACGGCAGGGTCCCTGGAGATGCGATCGAAATCACCCACGTGTGGAGTCTACGGGACGAGTGCGGTTCTTCTATGGCGGTGGCCAGGGGCGGGGTCGAACCGCCGAACTCCCGATTTTCGGTGGCTTGCCCTCCTCGCGAAATCGGTCGCTCACGAGGAGATGACGTGTCTCCACAGGTCCCAGGGGTGCCAGCACCCCGCTCCCCTTGACTACGCGATTGTGCTCCCGTTGAGGGGCTAGCGTGTGAGGAAGGAAGGGGTGCTGATGCCGGACAGGCTGAGAGTGATGCTGGTTGACGACGACCCGTTCACGCGCATGACTCTTGTGACCACCTTGAACTCCATGGAATTCATGGTCGTGGGGGACGTTGCCACCGCCAAGGAGGCGCTGCTCCTCGCCGCGGAGACCCAGCCCCATGTGGCGGTGCTCGACCTCGATCTCGGAGAAGGTCCCACGGGCATGGACCTGGCCCACCGACTCCGTGCGATGTTGCCGTCCATCGGCATAGTCATGCTGTCGACCTACGAGGAGCCCCGTTTGATGGGCTTCAATCAGCACCCCTTGCCGGATGACGCCATCTACCTCGTCAAGCGGACGGTGGTCGAGCCAGAGGTCCTGGGCCGTGCGGTGCGCATGAGTGTGGATCAGAGTTTCCGCGAGGGCACGATGCGCGTCGTGGCGAAGGATGCGCGGGGTGTCAAAATCAGCGATCCCCAGATCGATGTCATGCGGCTCGTGGCCGCCGGTCATTCCAACGCCGAGATAGCCCGGCGGCGTTCGCTGACCGTGCCAGCCGTCGAGAAGGCGATCGCCAGGCTGATTCGCCAGCTCGATCTCCACGCCGCTCCTGAGACGAATCAGCGCGTCGCGATTGCCCAGGCCTACTACAGGTTGACGGGCGGGGTCAGTGCTCGACGCTGAGGGTTTGCTCGAGCCGCGCACGCTACGGCAGCGGATCGGTGGCACCTGGTCGGTGGCCTGGCCGTCTTTCAGCATTACAGCGGGACTCGCGCTCTTCGCCCTGCTCGTCTCGGAGGCAGGCTCCTCCGGGACGTCCTCGATGGTCGGATGGTCCCTCGCCTGGCTGTGCGGCACTGCTGTCCTGGCGGTCACAGTCCTGCTGCTGCGGAACACGATCTTCCGCAATCGCGCGATCCACCCCCTGCCTGTCGCTGTCGTCGTCGCGAAGGACATCGTCGTCGCGATCATCTACACCACGGTGCTGGTGGCCGTCGCAGGTCGACTCGGGCTGGACATGGGTGTCGGCTTCACTGAGCGAGTTCTGGGAAATGTCTTCTATGCCGTCTGGTGGTCACCTGCTCTCGCCTACTTCCTCGACTATCGCCAGCAAGTCCGCACCACACGTGACCGCCTGATCACGGTCGGTGCGACGCTGGAGGATCTCGATCGCCAGCAGGACGAGATCCTCGAGCACATTCGCGACGACTTGTTGATGGAGGTTGACGCAGAACTCGAGCCGGTCCGCGAGCGCCTCGAGCATGTTGTGGCTTCCACTCGGTCAGCGGACTCCTCAGAATCGGCCGTGAGCCGTGAGGAATGGCAGAGCGTCTCGCATCTCCTGCGCGAGACTGCGGAGGGTTCCGTGCGACCGCTCAGTCATCGACTGTGGAGGAGCGCGGAGCAGAGCCCGGACACACCGCCATGGTGGTCACTGCCCATCAACATCGTTCGCCATCAGCCCTTTCGCCCGGCCCTCTTCATCCTGATCGACGTACTCGGCACCCTCGGGGCAGACATCTACCAGTACGGCGGCATCCGCGGGAGCGTCCTTGTGCTGGCCGGGCTGTGCTGGTCGATCCCGGGCATGCTGGTCGCCAACGCGCTCATGCGCCGCTATCCACACCATCACACTGCGATCTTCCTGACCGCCCTGCTCCTGCTACAGGGCGCGGTCGTCATTCGTGCATCGCTGCGAGACTTCTGGATCCCAGGATCGGGGTCTGTGACCTGGATCGTGTCCCAGGCCGTGGCGGGAGGCGTCGTCATCCTGGTGACCTCAGGTTTCGGCGCCTGGCGCAATCGAGAGGCGGCCCAGCTCGACAATCTCCGAGTCTTGGTCGAGGTGGAGGGTGAGGTCGCGCGTGAACGCAGCGGCCAGATCGCAATCCTTGCGAGGGACACCGCTCAGTACCTGCATGGTTCTCTGCAGACGCGGCTCATCGGATGCTCGCTGGCGATGGAGCAGGCGAGTGAGACCGGGGACGTTGATTCACTGCACCGGGCCCTCGCGGAGGCACTCACGGCCCTGGACACGAGCACACCCCCGCCGGTGGCTGTGGGTTCGCTGCGGGATGAGGTGGAGCGCAAGGTCCGCCTCTGGGATGGCTTCTGCGACGTCGACGTACGGCTGGACGAGAGTCTCGCGGACTCGTCCGACAATGCCGTCATAGTCGGCCGCGTTGTCGAGGAGAGTGTGGCCAACTCCATCCGCCACGGCCAGGCGTCGCACATCGACATCGACGTGTCGCGTGATGCGGATGGACGAGTGCAGGTGAGCATCATCGACAACGGCACCGGACCGCAGGGCGGCAGTCGGGGGATGGGCTCGGCGTACCTCTCCATGGTGAGCGATGGAGGCTGGACCATGGAGGCCACCGAGCATGGGACGCGCGTCCTGGTGCCCATCGGTCCGTCCCCTGGGCGTTGATTGGTCGTCTTCTAGGCGGCGGGGATGGTCACCCTGTTGGATCGGGCCGGGTCGAGCCCACCAACCTGAAGGTTTTCCTCACTGCCCGGTGGGGCTTGCACTCGCGGATGGGCGGGAGCACCGACGTGAGCGCCATGCCCGGCTCCGCACGCTTGGGTGTTTGCGCGAAACTCTCAAGGCGTTAGCGCGGCAGCGTGTAGTAAGCACGCACCACCACTCTCCGGCCCCGTGACTGGTCAGAGGATCTCACTGCCTTGATGGAGATCGTCACGTTGTCCTTGAGCCCCATCCTTCCCAGGAAGCGGTTGACCTGCTTGCTGCGGGCCTGCGCCAGCGCCCGGCCGTGTGTGCCCTGCGGCGGGAAAAACACCCCGGTTATCGTCGTGTGCGAGTGGTCTCGAAAGGAGAGCAGGGTCATCATTGATCTGAGTTTTCGCGTCGACTCCTTCGTGAGTCGCGTTGATTTCTTGGCAAACACCAGCTTGGCGCGCATCACGCGCTGCTTGGCCGAGGGCACGACTGTGACACCGACCGTGATGCTGCGAACTTCACGATCAGGACTGAACCCGTTGATCTGCAATGCCTCAGTACCTCGCGCCATCGTCACGGGGGCGGGCAGCCTGCCCTCGAATCCTCCGGCTCGGTCAGTCATGAGCGCGCCCAGGGTGAGTGGGCCGGACAACAGGTAGGAGCGCACCTGAGCAGTCGACTCGAAGCCCCGCCCGGAGACGCTCAGGAGCCCGTCAGGGCTGACGGGCAGGGTGCCATCGGATGTCAGCAGCATCGGCCGGCCGTCGGGTTCCACGGAGACGACATCGACGGACCAGCCGTCGCTGATGATCTCGATACCGCGGCGATCATCATGCGGCACCACACGCACGCTCACATCCACGCCGTCGAGAGTGACGACGACGCTGCCGGGGGGTGTCTCGGCGGCAGCCATGATGGGATCAAGTGAGCGCTCTTGCGGCTCTTCCGGGCCGATCGGCCCAGGCCCCGGCCCCGGCCCCGGCGGTGCGGGAGCGGCAACCACCGAGACATTGACTCTCGCCGTCGCGGCAGCATAGGTGTCGTCCTCGGCGACGTCGACCGTCACTGCACAGGTGCCCTGCGCGCTGGCCGTGAGATCGCTACCAGTTAGTGAGCAACCCGTGCCCGAGGCGACCGCGAGGGTAAGCGTCCCGGTGCTCAGGACCCCGGTCGTCGACAGGCGCGACGTCTCTCCCACTGTGATCCTCGCTGGCGTTGCCACAAGGCCGATCGGTCGAACGGATCGACCAATGACGAAGGTCGCTGACACCGACCCCGCGGTGTAGCGTGATGTGGCGACGGTCGAGCCCGCGACCTGGCAGGTGCCGAGAGTGGTGAAGGTCATCTCACCGTTGACGGAATTCACGATGCAATCGGAGGTCCCGCCGACCACGGTATACGTCACGGTGTCGTCGCTTGTGGTCGACGGAAGCGCAGCCGGGGCATGGGGGCTGTCCAGCACCTCGAGAGCCGTAGCCGGCGTCCACGACATCGTGGGCGTGGCGAGGACGATCGAGAAGGTGCGAGGACTCGTCGTCGCCGACTCATAGATAGGGGTCAGCGCAGCGGTCGTCGATACGGCGCAGGTGCCCACTGATGTGAAGTGCAGGACAGGGCGTGCCGGATCCGGAATCGAGCAGCCGGCGGTGCCCGGTGCCGCTGTGTAGGTGATAGGACCGCCACCCACTTCTGTCGACGCCGCCTCGAAGGCCATGGTGTCGTCGACCATGGTCGTGGATGTGACCGACGGAGACCATGTGAGGGGCTGTACATCGCGGTCGATCGTGAAGTTGCGCGGGACACTGCCCGGGAGGTAGGAGTCGTCTCCCGGGACGGAGGCCGTCACCTCACAGGTGCCAGCACCCGTGAAGGCCAGGGTGCGGATGCCGGTGACGGCGCAGCCAGTCGTGCCGGCCGAGGAGACGACGTAGGCGAGATTCCCTCCGCCGTTGATCGTCGCCGCCGGCAGGAGCACCGGGCTTGCGGTGGCGAGGATCGTCGACGAGCCAGACGTCCAGGCAATGCCCGATGCAGCCTTGGTGATGGTGAACGTGACGTCTGCGGCTCCGGCCTCGTAGACATCGGTCACCAGAGCGCTCGCGCGGACGGTGCACGTCCCCGGAGCGGTGTATGACAACTGGCCCGTCGTGCCGTCGACCGTGCAGCCCGTGGTGGTGCCCGCGATGACCGTGTAGGCGACCGTCAGGGATCCGAGCGCCGAGGCTGCTGTCGGGCTCACGGGTGACTGCGGGATCGTGAGAGCCGTCGTCGGCGACCACGTGATGACCTG
>CAJBMR010000506.1 GCA_903954205.1 uncultured bacterium
ACAGTAGACATTGTTGTCAAATCAACCCGGGTTTTCCGCGTGTCGCCAGGGGCGGTCGCGGCCGGGTCGGCCAAGCCACCCGCACGGGAGGACGTGCTGCCCCAGCCGGTCTCCCGGCTCGGGCAGGCGGTGATACAGAAGTATGCGTCTGGTATCTGCTAATCTGCAATCATGCGCACCACGCTGAACCTCAACGACGACCTCTATCGCGAGGTCAAGGTGGTGGCGGCCGAGCGCGGGGTGTCGGCCACGAGCGTCATCGAGGACGCGCTGCGGGCCGCCCTGCGCTCCGGGGTTCACACCCAGCGGCCCGAGTTGCCCGTGTCGCTGCGATCGGGCGGACTGCGCCCCGGAGTCGACCTCGTCGACCGCGACCAGCTGTACGACCTGCTCTACGGCGACGCCGACAGCCGCGCAGTGGCCGTGTCGCGCGGGTGAGCGGCTACCTGCCCGACGTCAACGTCATCGTCGCGTCGGTGCGATCGGACCACGCGCACCACGCGTCTGCGCGGGCCTTCCTGAGCGCCGCTCACGACCAGGGACGAGCCTGCACGGTCCCGGTCGAGGTGCTCGCGGCCGCGCTGCGCATCCTCACCCTTCCGGTGTGGCAGGAGCCGGAGACGAGCGAGTCGGCGGGGGAACTGCTCGCCGGCTGGATTGACGCCGTGGACGCCGAGGTGGTGGGACACCCACCGGCCGCGTGGCACGTGCTTGCCGAATTCGCCCGAACGCTCGCCCTCTCACCCCGCTCGGTGCCCGATGCCCTGATCGCCGCCTCGGCGATCGCGTCGCGGAGCACGGTGGTCACCTTCGACCGTGGCTTTGCCGGCTACCCCGGGCTTCGGGCCGAGGTGCTCGTCTAGGGACAGCCGGAGCGTTACACCCCGGCCAGGTACCTCGCCCTTATCGCCCCGGTCATCGTGCTCGTTGTGCTGGTGCTCCGGCGACCGCCATTGCGGCGAGGCCGATGGCGACATCCTCTGGAGGTATCGCGGTAGGAATTGTTGTCTCTTCGGGGCTGCGGCGTGTTGCGCTGATCCCGCACCCGAGAGACTGCTCCCATGGCCAACCGCCTCGCCGACTCGACCTCGCCGTACCTCCAGCAGCACGCGGACAACCCCGTCGACTGGTGGGAGTGGGGCGAGGACGCCTTCGACGAAGCACGTCGGCGCGGCGTGCCGATCTTCGTCTCGATCGGATACTCCGCGTGCCACTGGTGCCATGTCATGGCACACGAGTCCTTCGAGGATGACGCGATCGCGGCGATGCTCAACGACAACTTCGTGAGCGTCAAGGTTGACCGCGAGGAGCGGCCCGACGTCGACTCCGTCTACATGGACGCCACCGTCGCACTCACCGGGCACGGAGGCTGGCCGATGAGCGTCTTCATCGACCACGAGGGCCGGCCCTTCTATGCCGGCACCTACTTCCCGCCCGCGCCGCGTCACGGCATGCCGTCGTTCCCGCAGTTGCTCACGGCGATCACCGAGTCGTGGTCGGGTCGACGCGACGAGGTCGAGGCCGCGGCCGATCGCATCACGAACGCACTTGCGCAGCGGGAGCGTGCCGTGGCCTCCGACGGCACCCCGCCCACGGCAGCTGACCTCGACGCCGCCGTGTCTGCCCTGGCTCAGTCCTACGACGCGGTGCGTGGGGGATTCGGTCGCGCCCCGAAGTTCCCGCCGTCCATGGAGATCGG
>CAJBMR010000507.1 GCA_903954205.1 uncultured bacterium
CCTCCGCAGCCGGAGGTGCGCAGACCGTTGGCGAGGCCGAGGAAGATCTCACCGGAGCCGTGGTGCGCGACCGAACCCGTGCGGGCGAGGCCAAGACCGATGCGGCGCGCAAGGCGAACGCATCCGGCAGCATCGATCGGCGCATCGGTGATGACGATGCCGATGCACGATCCCGCCTTGGGCGGATCCTCGATGCCACCGCGACCAAGACGCTTCCCCACCGGCACGCCGTCGATGGTGAGGCGTCCGGCGTCGCCGAAGTTGGTGAGCAGCAGGACGCCGATCACATGCCCGTCGGGCAGCACGCGCGAGGCCGAGCCGATACCGCCCTTCCAGCCCAGGCACGACATGCCGGTGCCCGCACCCACCGCCCCCTGGTCGAACACGTCACGGGTGCGGGCACCTTCGAGTGCGGCGCGCACGTCGTCGAACGTGACATGCATGGCGCGCGGGTCGGATACCCACGAGTCATCGCACTCGCCGACGACGGGGATGAAGACCTCGCCGAAGGTGGACGGGCCACCGACGAGTAGTTGGCATGCGGCGTCGTAGACGCGGCCCACCTGCATGGTCGAGGTGAGGAAGACGGGTGTCTCAGCAAAACCCCACTCATCGATCTGGGAGCGACAGGTGAGCTCGCCCGCACCGTTGAGCAAAGAGACACCCGCGGGCACGGGGTCGGCAAGGCAGTCCCCGCCCGGATCCAGCACGGTGACCCCGGTCCGCGCGATGCCGCGGCCATCGGGTGGCGCAGGCTCGTCGTAGATGACGGTGGAATGCCCGACACCGACACCGGGGACATCGATCACAGTGGCCGTCGGGCCGCTGGGCAGGGAGCCGATGGTGATGCCGAGATCCGCGACACGCATCCGCGCATCCTTCCAGGCCGTGGGAGGGTGAGGGGGTGATTCGGGTGGTCCGCTCTGCCGAGGCACGCCGACATGTGCCCGGCGCGGAGATCTGGCTCGGCATGCGCACACCCGGCACGGAGGTGCCCGAGCGTGTCGATGCGATCGAGGCGGCACTCGGGGACTGGCCCGTGGTGGAGGCGACCGCGCACGGTGACGAGGTGCTGCTCGACGTACACGACGCGCGACTGGTCGAGCACCTGCGCACGGTGTGGGAGCGCTGGGGAGAGTACGGCGCGGACCGGGTCGTGCCTTACCTCTTCCCCACGCCCGGACTCCTCGGCGACCTGCCGCTGCGCGAGCCGACCGCGGTGCACGGCGCGGCAGGGATGTACGGCCACGACACGATGACGCTCATCGGGCCGGGCACGTGGGAGGCCGCACGCGGAGCGATCGATGTCGCGCTCACCTGCGTGGATGAGGTGGGCGACGGAGTGATCTACGGCCTGACGCGACCGCCCGGGCATCACGTCACGCGCACGGCGTACGGCGGATCCTGCTATCTCAACAACGCCGCGGTCTCGGCGCAGGCGCTGCGGCGCGCGGGTCACGCACGCGTCGCGATCGTCGATATCGATGCGCATCACGGCAATGGCACGCAGGATGTGTTCTACGCGCGGGGCGATGTGCTCTATGCGTCGCTGCATGTGGACCCGGGCGCCGGGTGGTTCCCGCACTACGCGGGCTTCGCCGACGAGGTGGGTGTGGGCGAGGGGCTGGGGGCCAACCTCAACATCCCGCTCGCGCCCGGCACCGGCGACATGCGCTGGCTCGACGCGATCATGCGCATCGTGCAGCAGGTCATGGACTACGGCGCGACCGCGATGGTCGTCTCGCTCGGAGTGGATGCGGCCGCGGACGATCCTGAGAGCCCGCTGGAGATCACGCAATCCGGCTACTTCCGCGCCGGTGAGCTGCTGGGCGCGCTGGAGTTGCCGACGATCGCACTCCAGGAGGGCGGCTACCACCTGCCCACGCTGGGCTCACTCGTGCGCGCGACGCTCGAGGGCCTGGACTACGACGGCGGCGGGAGCGGAGCGTAGGCGCACAGCAGCGGCCCGGGCTGGATGCGCTGCAGGAGGTAGCGGGTCACGGCGTTGTTGATGCACGTAGACGGCGTCTGCAGGTAGCTCACATGCTGGGTGCCGTCGTAGGTGATGAGTGAAGAGCCGGCCATGAAGTTGGCCATGGTGCGGCCGAAGACGTACTCGGTGCGCGTGTCACCCAGGGAGTTGATGACGACCGGCGGTGTGGGCAGCGTGAGCGGCTCAGTGAGCGGCTCATAGCCGTAGGTGAAGTCCTCGGGAAGGCCTGCGCAGAACGCGCCCTTCGTCATCGCAGTCTGACCGGCGAAGACCGACTGGTTGGCGTCGGCGACGTACGCCGCCCGCGCGATCTGATTAACCGTGGGATAGCCCGCCAGGTCCCGGCAGTTGATGTAGAAGACGTTGAAGGCGGAACTGCCGTCCTGTGCGCTGCGCTTCTGCAGGGCCTTGAGCGGCTTAGCGATC
>CAJBMR010000508.1 GCA_903954205.1 uncultured bacterium
GTCACCCTCGTGGGGCTTCGGCTTCGTGATGGTGCCGGCGTGGGCCGTCGCCGACGGGTCCTTACGCACCTTGATCCACGACGCCAGGGTGACGATGATGAGAATGGCCGCGATCACGCCCAGCGAAAAGACCGTGGGGATCTTGGGGATGTCGTTGTTGACTTCGTGGGCGAAGGTGAGGATCAACTTGAAGCCGATGAAGACGAGGATGATCGCCAATCCCATGGACAGGTAGATCAGTTTGCTCAGCAGCCCCTTGAGCAGGAAGTAGAGCGCTCGCAGGCCGAGGAGCGCCGCGGCGTTGGCCGTGAAGACGAGATAGGGCTCCTGAGTTACGCCGAAGGTCGCCGGGATTGAGTCCAGGGCGAAGAGCAGATCTGTCGACGCAATAGCCACCATGACGAGAAGCAGCGGCGTTGCCATGCGCTTCCCGTCGATCTTCACGAAGAGCTTGGTGTCGTGGTAGTCCGGTGTGATGGGGTACCAGCGCCGCACCGTGCGCACAACGAGGTTGTCCTTGGGCTCGGGGTCGGCATTGCGGTGCCGGAAGAGCTGGATCCCGGTCCAGATGAGGATCGCACCGAAGATCACGAACGTGAAGGAGAAGGCTGCCAGTGCCGCAGCGCCGATGGCGATGAAGATCGCCCGCAGGATGAGCGCGAGGACGACGCCCACGAGCAGGACGCGCTGGTGGTAGATGCTCGGGACGGCGAACTGCCCGAGGATGATGACGAAGACGAAAAGGTTGTCGACCGACAGAGACTTCTCCACCAGGTAGGCGGCGAAGTACTGCGTGCCGAAGTCACTCCCCTGCCACGTCCAGATGAACACCCCGAAGGCCACCGCCACCGCGATATAGAAGATCGACCAGAGGGCCGCCTCCTTGAAGGCCACCTCGTGGGGCTTGCGGCTGACCGTGAGGAAGTCCATCACGACGAGCACCAGGATGGCCCCGATGGTGATGAGCCACATGGTGAGCGAGACGCTCAAGAGTTCCTCCCTGGGTGACGTGGGTCAGTCCACGTTATCGGGAGCCCTCCGGGCCCGCCTCTCGATCCTCCTGGGGCTCGACCTCGAGGTCCTCCAGGGCCACACCCTGGTCGGCTGCCGCGATCACCTCGGCTTCCGATTCCGGGGACTCAGACACGAGCGAGGGATTGCGTCTCACGGCGATGAGGCTCACGACGGTGGTGGCCGCCAGGACACCCACGATGACGCCGAGCGACACCAGGATGGAGATGTGCGGGACCGGCAGGTCGGTGGTCTCCCCCAGGGCTTCGAGGACAAGCTTGATGCCGATGAATCCCAGGATGATCGCAAGCCCACGGTTGAGGTAGATGATTTTGGAGAAGAGCCCGTCCAGGAGGAAGAAGAGTTGCCGCAGCCCCATCAGGGCGAAGGCATTCGCCGTGAAGACGAGGTAGGCCTCCTTGGTCAATCCGAACACAGCCGGGATCGAGTCGATGGCGAAGAGCAGGTCGGTCGTGCCAATGGCCAGCATGACCAGGAGCATCGGCGTCACATGTCGACGTCCGTCGAGACGGACGGTGAGCTTCGTGCCGTGGTACTCCCGGGTCGTCGGCACCCGCTTTTCGAGCCAGCGAATCAGGCCGTTGCCCTCAGGATCGGGTTCCTCGCCGTGGCTGCGCCACACCTTCACGGCCGTGTAGAGCAGCAGGGCCCCGAAGATGAAGAAGGTGCCGGCGAATCGGGCGATGGCCTCGGCGCCGATGAGGATGAGAATGCCCCGCAGCACCAGGGCGATCACGATTCCGACGAGGAGCACGCGGTGGCGATACTCGGCCGGCACGGCAAAGGCCGAGAGGATCACCATGAAGACGAAGAGGTTGTCGACGCTAAGGGAGTATTCGGTGATGTAACCGGCGAGGAATTGGCCGGCGTACGTCGCGCCGAAATACCAGAAGATGAAACCAGCGAACACGAGGGCGAGCGCGATGTAGAAGATCACCCAGCGAGTGGCCTCACGTGGACCGAAGACATGCGGGCGACTATCGACAAGGATGAGGTCGAGGGCGATGATGCCCACGAGACCACCGATTGTGGCAATCCACATCCATGTGGGGACGTTCATGCCTGACCCGCCTCCTGCATTCCCCGCAGCTCCCGCTTGAGCTCCCCGACCTCATCGCGGTAGCGCGCCGCCAACTCGAATTGCAGCTCGCCGGCTGCCTGGTGCATCTGCTCGGTGAGTTCTTCGATGAGGGCAACGAGATCCCTGCCCGCAAGGGATCGCGCCCGCACCACCCCACCCGAGTCCTTGAGCAACTCCTTGGTATCCGCGTCCTCGCGGGCGAGCAGGTCAGTGATGTCGCCGATCTTCTTGCGCAGGGGTGCCGGATCGATTCCGTGCTCGGTGTTGTAGGCCACCTGTCTCTCACGGCGTCGATTGGTCTCGTCGATTGCTCGTGCCATGGAAGCCGTGACGGTGTCGGCGTACATATGCACCTCACCGCTGACGTTGCGTGCCGCGCGACCGATCGTCTGGATGAGCGAGGTCTCCGATCGCAGGAAGCCCTCCTTGTCGGCATCGAGGATGCTCACCAAGGAGACCTCGGGCAGATCGAGACCCTCGCGGAGGAGATTGATGCCGACGAGCACGTCGTACTCCCCCAGTCGGAGCTCTCGAAGGAGCTCCACGCGACGGAGCGTGTCGACCTCACTGTGGAGGTAGCGCACGCGTACGCCGTTCTCCTCCAGGTAGGCGGTCAGATCCTCGGCCATGCGCTTGGTGAGGGTGGTCACGAGGACGCGCTCAGAGCGTGCGGCGCGCAGCCGGATCTGCTCCATGAGGTCATCGATCTGTCCCTGGGTCGGCTTGACCACCACGAGTGGATCAATGAGGCCCGTGGGTCGGATGACCTGCTCCACGAACTCTCCACCTGACTGGGTGAGTTCAAAGGGCCCGGGCGTCGCGGACAGGTAGACCGTCTGTCCGACCCGCTCACGGAACTCCTCCCAGCGCAGCGGCCGATTGTCCATGGCACTCGGGAGCCGGAAGCCGTGCTCGACGAGGGTGCGCTTGCGGCTCATGTCACCCTCATACATTCCCCCGGTCTGCGGCACGGTGACATGCGACTCGTCGACGATGAGCAGGAAGTCCTCGGGGAAATAGTCGAGTAGGCAGTTCGGGGGCGACCCCTGCTCGCGGCCATCGATGTGGCGCGAATAGTTCTCGATGCCCGAGCAGCTGCCCATCTGACGCATCATCTCGAGGTCGTACGTCGTGCGCATCCGCAGGCGCTGCGCTTCTAGCAGTTTGCCCTGCCCCTCGAGTTCGGCGAGACGATCCGCGAGTTCCGCCTCGATATCGGCGATGGCTCGCGTCATGCGCTCAGGGCCGGCGACATAGTGGGTGGCCGGGAAGACGTAGATCTCCTCGTCCTCCGTGACGATCTCGCCCGTCACAGGGTGCAGCGTCATTAGTCGCTCGATCTGATCACCGAACATCTCGATCCGCACTGGGTGCGTCTCGTACACGGGGAAGACCTCGAGCGTGTCACCGCGCACCCGGAAGGTGCCACGCTCAAAACTCGTGTCGTTGCGGGCGAATTGGATATCAACGAGCCGCCGCAGAAGCGAGTCCCGGTCGTACTCCTCACCCACCCGGAGTCGGAGCATGCGATCGACGTACTCCTGGGGTGTCCCGAGACCGTAGATCGCCGACACCGTGGCTACCACGACGACATCACGCCGAGTGAGCAGCGAGTTTGTCGCAGAGTGGCGCAGACGTTCGACCTCCTCATTGATCGAGGAGTCCTTCTCGATGTAGGTGTCCGTCTGAGGGACATATGCCTCAGGTTGGTAGTAGTCGTAGTAGGACACGAAGTATTCGACCGCATTGTTGGGGAGCAACTCGCGGAACTCGTTGGCGAGTTGAGCCGCGAGCGTCTTGTTGGGCGCCATGA
>CAJBMR010000509.1 GCA_903954205.1 uncultured bacterium
AGACCTCGTCGAAGTTGCTCAGATCGACATCAACGATCGTGCGCAGGGGAGCAGGGTGGCCGATCGGTGCAACGCCGCCGATCGCGAAGCTCGTGGCTGCGCGTACGTCGTCGGCCGTGGCCTTGCCCACCTCGCTCACACCGAGGACGGCCGCCACCTTGGTGGTGTCGACCCGGTGACCGCCAGAAGCAACGACCAGCACAGCCTGATCGTCGGCCATGAAGATCAGCGACGACGCGATCTGGGCGGGCACGATGCCAAGCGCATCGGCCGCCTCCTTGGCGGTGCGCGCCGAGTCATCGAGGCGGCGTACCTGACCTGAGACACCTGCGGCGGCGAGCGCCTCGCGCACGCGGATGACGGATTCCTGCTCCTGCTCAGCCATGGCGGGGGAATCTACCCGTGGTGCTCGTCACCAGGCCCAAGCGGACCCGAGGGTGCCGGTCAGGTTGTTGAGGCTCTTCACCTGGGTCGATGAGATCGGGGGCGCCTTGGATCCTGCAGTCTCGATCGACAGGACCTGGACGAACTGTCCGACGCGTCGGAAGGTGTTGTAGTCGTTATCGGTGAGATTCGCGTTGGCCGCGCTTGCGGTGGCTTCATGCTTAATCCAGGTGAAGCCAGAGCCATCGGAGGCCTTACCGGTGCCGTTGGACACTTTCTGGCTGAAGGTCACGCCCTCCTCCTGCACCGTGAAGGTGCCCGCGCACTGCTTCGCCGCCTTGCGGATCGCCTTCATCGCCTTGCGCGCGCCTGCTTCGCTCACAAAGGCATAGAGCTCCTGCTCCGCGACCCTCTCCACACCTGACTTTTCTGACGCATACGTCACGACGTATATCTCGGATGAGCCGGCGACCTCGACCTGCTTCTCGCCGTCCAGGTCGCACAGCCAGAAGTCATCTGGGCTCTCCTGGGTGCCTTCGAGGTACCGGAAGTCGCGAATGTGATTGCCAGCTACGCCAAGGGTGGACGCGTCGCTAGCCGTCATCATGTTGGACGACATCGTGTCAAGCGAGTACGGCGATGCCTGTGCTGACCCGGCGGTGAGCAATGACAGCGACAGAATCGATGCCGTGGCGCCGATGGTGATGAAGCCCCTCATGGTGGTCCTTTCCGGCGGTAGGTCAAAGGGACGTTACCAGTTCGGTTCTGGTCGCACCTTAGGCATCGATGTCGTGGATGCTCTTCACCATCAGTACGCCGATGGCCACGATCGCCATCAGCACCCACAGGCCAAGGAGCACGGGCATGGCCCCTGTCCGCTCGGCAATGACGCCGGTGGCCAGCATGAAGACGGGCGGCAGGGCATAGAAGAGCGAGGTCTGGATGCCATAGACGCGGCCCTGGGCATCGGGCGCCACGCGACGCTGTACGACGGTGTTCATGAGCGGCTGCATCGGCCCCCAGGCCAGGCCGATGGCAAACCCCGCCGCGACCATCAGCGGGAGCGGGGGGAGCAGCGCGATGGGAAGGTAGACGACGATCGTGGTGATGAGAACGCCGCGGGCGATGTTGAGGCGCGAGACTCGCTGCGACAGCCATCCGTAGCCGAAGGCGCCGATGATCGTGCCTCCGCTCAGTGCCGCGAGGACGAGGCCCAGGGCAGTGGGCTGGCCCAGGGGTTCGAAGTGTGCCGGAAGGAGCACGATCTCGGTTGGGAGATAGATCGATCCGAGGATGGTCACGGCGATGATGAGCGCACGCAGCGCGTGGTCGTTCCAGATGATCTTCACGCCGAGGACGGCGTTCTGCCAGGCGTTGGGGTGCTCCTCGCCGGCCTCTTCGCGTGCGGCCTTGGCATCCTGGCCGGCATCGCCGACGTGCAGGAAGACGATGAGCAGCGCCGAGATGAGGAAGAGGACGAAGGGCACCCAGAACGCCGGCACCGCTCCGAGCGTGGCGATGAGCAGCGATCCCACGAGCGGCCCGATGACCCAGCCCACGCTGAACACGCCCTCGTGAATGCCGTTGAGTCGGGTGACGCTCATGTGGCTCGCCTCGGCCACATCGGGAATGAGCGCCTTGCGTGCGGTGTATCCGGCGGGATCGAATACGGCGCCCAGCATCGCGAGCGCGATGATCCACGCAAGCGTGAGGTCGGTGAAGAAGGCCACGATGGGGATGGCCGCCACCGAGACGGCCGAGAGCAGGTCGGAGATGATGCTGACGATTCGTCGGCCGAAGTGATCCACCGCCCATCCCGACAGAGGCGCCGCGAGGATGCCGGGCAGCGCAGAGATGGCGGCGACAAGGCCGGCAGCCGCAACGGATCCGGTGCGGTCGAGTACGAGCCACGGCACGGCGATGGTGACGACGCCATTGGACATGCCGGAGAGCAGGTTGGGCACCTGGAGCAACGCGACAGGGCCCCAGCGGATACGTGTTGTCATGCGTGGACGGCAGCCCCGAGACGAACAGGCAGCGAGCGCAGTCCGTGGATCATCCGTCCCGGGTTGGGCACCGGCTCCCCGGCGAGCTGCCAGGCGTCGATATCGGGGAAGCGCTCCAGCAGATGGCGCCACGCCACCTCGGCCTCCATACGCGCGAGAGCCGCACCGAGACAGTGGTGTACGCCGAAGCCGAAGGCGAGGTGTCGCCGTGCGTTGTCGCGATGGATGTCGAAGCGGTGCGGGTCGACGAAGACGGCGGGATCGCGATTGGCGCCCACCAGCATGAGCACAATCGTGTCGCGCTCGCCGAGCACTGTGCCCCCGGGCAAATCGATGGGGGCCAGCCCCGTGCGGAAGGTGTACTGCACCGGCGAGACGTAGCGAAGTGCTTCTTCAGTCATGGCGGGAAGGAGGTCGTGGTCGGCCGCAACCTCGGCGAACTGGTCGCGATGCTCCATGAGCACCTGCGTGCCGGCGCCGAGCAGGTTGACGGTCGTCTCGAATCCGGCCAGCAGGATGAAGGACGCCGTGCCGACGATGTCGCGGTCGGTGAGGATCTCGCCGTCGAGCTCCACCTGGGCGAGGGTCGACAGGAGGTCGTCTTCGGGCGCGCGACGCCGCTGGTCGAGCAGCCCGGAGAGGTAGGCGGTGAGTTGTGCCGACGCTGAGTCCATCGACCGCGCATGCCCGAGGCTGCGCGGTCGGTCCAGGCCTTCAGCGAGGGTGTTGCCCCAGGCGGTGAAGGTGTCTCGGTCGTCGAAGGGCACGCCGAGGATCTCGCAGATGACTG
>CAJBMR010000510.1 GCA_903954205.1 uncultured bacterium
CGAGGACGTCATCCAGCATCGGCTCGGTGAGCCGGCCGGTGAAGGTGTTTTGCTGGCTGGGGTGGTAGCTGCCCACGAGCCATCGGTCGCCCACGCGTGCCGTCGCCCCGTGGCCGAACTTCGGTCGCGGTGAGGGCAGTGGCTCGCCCAGGTCCGCGAGCGCGCGCAGGGCGGACTGCCACGCGAATCCGCCGAGGGCGACCAGCACACGTGGCGAGGTCAGTGCGATCTCGCGCACGAGCCAGGGCGCGCAGGTGTCACGCTCGTCGGGGGTCGGAGCGTTTCCCGGCGGAGCGCAGCGCACCGCCGCGGTCACGCGCACGCCCGTGAGGGCCTGCCCGTCTCCCGCAGAGATCGAGGTCGGCAGGGCGGCCACGCCGACGCGATGCAGGGACGCGAAGAGCCAGTCGCCGCTGCGATCGCCGGTGAACACACGCCCGGTGCGGTTGGCCCCGTGGGCTGCCGGGGCAAGCCCCACGATGAGCACCTGCGCCTGCGGGTCGCCAAACCCGGTGATGGGCCGGCCCCAGTACTCCTCATCGCGGTACGCCGCCCTGCGCTCGCGCGCGACGTCTTCGCGCCAGGCAACGAGTCGCGGGCAGGCGCGGCAGTCTGCGATGGCCGCGTCGAGCTCGACGAGCGATGCAGCGGAGCGCGCGGTACGGCGTACCGAACCGGCCGTGCGGCAGACGGTCAGAAGGGACCGTCCAGGCGGCGATGCAGGAAGTCGATCGTCCGCTCCCAGGCCAGTGCGGACGCCGTGGCGTCGTGCACCTCGGGACGGTCGTCGTTGAAGAACGCGTGCTGCGTGCCGGCGTAGGTCTCCACCACGGCGGTGCCGCCGTGGGAGGCGATCTCCTCGGCGTAGCGCGCGATGTCGTCACCGGTCGACGGAAGATCGGCCTCGCACTGGTGGATCAGCGCTTCGCGCCCGGCGTAGTTGGTCCAGGCCGGCCGGTAATCCGGCCACGGCATCGCCGGGTAGAAAGCGGCCGTGCAGTCGATGTGGGGACTCACCGTGGGCGCGAGGAGCGCGAGCCCGCCGCCCATGCAGAAGCCGACGCAGCCCACCTGCGCGCCGGTGAGCAGCCCACTGCGCACGAGGTGATCAGCAGCCGCGGCAATGTCGTCCGCGGCACCGGCGACGCCCAGCCCGATCATGAGCTTCTTTGCCTCGTCAGGCTCTGTCGTCGCCACACCGTGGAAGAGGTCGGGAGCCAGGGCGACGAAGCCCGCCGCGGCCAGACGGTCGGCGACCGACTGGATATGCGGCACCAGGCCCCACCACTCCTGGATGACGATGACACCCGGACCCCGCCCCGCATCGGGGACGGCGAGGTAACCGGTGAGACCAGGGGTTCCGCTGGAGATATCGACGCTGGGCATGGCCGCAGCCTAAGCGAGTGCTTCAGACGCCATCAGCCGGCGCTGGTGCGCTCAACCGGCACGGTGCTCCCGCGCACGACGAGGGTCGTGGGCACGGTGATCTCATCTGCACTGTCGTCCTGCCCGAGCATCCGAGCGAGGAGGGCCTCCGCGGCGATACGACCCATCTGCTCGACCGGCTGCCCCACGGTGGTCAGATCGAGCAACTCCGAGAGCTCGTGGCCGTCGATGCTCGCGATCGCGATGTCACCGCCGGGGCGGATGCCGTGGCGCTGCAGGGCGCGGATGGCGCCGAAGGCCATGTCATCGGACATGGCGAAGACCGCCGTGGGGGGATTGGGCTGTGACAGCAGGGAGGTCATCGCCGCCTCGCCACCGGCGACAGTGAAGTAGCCATGAGCCTCGAGTGACGATTCCGGCGTGAGGCCGGCGCCCTTCATCGCGGTGACATAGCCGAGCGCGCGGCTCGCCTGGGAGGTAGATGCCTGGGGGCGGCCGGAGATGATCCCGATGCGCTCATGGCCGAGGTTGATGAGGTGCTGGGTGGCCATGCGCCCTGCAGCGGCATCGTCAATGCACACCGATGGCACGCCGGGCCACCGCACGCCGATGAAGCTCGTGGGCAGTCCGATCTCGAGCATGTCGGCGATGCGCGGGGCATCGGTCGGCAGCGTCACGACGATGACGCCGTCGACGCGACCACGCAGACGGCGTTCGGCGGGCAAGCCCGGGCTGGTCGCGGGATCGCCCACCTCGTAGACGAGGAGGTCGACATCACTTTCCTGGAGCACATCACTGATGCCCGAGAGCACCGTGGAGAAGAACCATCGGTCGATGAACGGCGTGATCACCGCAACCGTGCCGGTGCGCCCACTTGCCAGCCGCGACGCACTCGGCGACACGACATAGTCGAGCTCGGCAGCAACCCGGCGCACACGCTCACGGGTCTCGGGATCGACATGGGGCAAGCCCCGCAGGGCGCGCGACACCGTCGCCGTGGAGACGCCGGCTGCCTGGGCGACGTCGCGGATGGTGATGGACACGCTTCCCCTCCGCGCTACGACGCCGCGAAACGGCGCTGTCGGATACTGCAACGGCCCCGCTCGAAATCGGATACGGGTCTGGTCGGCGAGTGTACGGCGGTACGCCGCGACGCCGCAACCGCTTACAGAAATGGGGCTCAGGCGGGCTAGGTGTCGGCGAGGCTCCGGGCCACCCCGTCGAGGATGTCGGTCTCACTCGCCATGACCGGAAGGCCCGTGCGCCGCACGACGGCGCGAAGAACGAGCGCCCCGCCCCCGATGACATCGACCCGGCCCGGGTGCATCACCGCGAGGGCGGCCCTCTCGCTCCGAGGCATGGCGAGCAGGCGCGCAGCCATGGCCTCCACCTGGGCGGGAGTGGCGACGAGTCCGTGGATGGCAGCGGGGTCGTAGGCGGGCAGGTCATGGATCAAGGCAAGGACCGTCGTCACCGTGCCGGCGACTCCGATGAGGGATCGGGCCCGATCGAGCGGCACCTCCGCAGCTGCGCGATCGAGGGCTGCCTCGACGTCGGCCTCCACCCGCGCGATCTCCTCGGGACGGGGAGGGTCGCCATGCAGATGACGCTCGGTCATCCGCACGCAGCCGATGTCGACGGAGATCGCGGCCTCCACATCGATGCGACCATCAGCGCCGCGATCGCCGAGGACGAACTCGGTCGATCCTCCGCCGATGTCCACCACGAGGGTCGGCATCGCGATGCGCTCGGGCGGCAGCCCCTCGACAGCCCCGCGGAAGGAAAGCCGTGCTTCCTCTGCACCCGAGATGACCTCGGGCTCGACGCCGAGCCGCGCGCGTACGCCGTCGACGAAGGCCGCGCGGTTACTCACATCGCGGCTCGCACTTGTCGCGACGAAGCGCAGGCGCTCGACACCCACGTCGCGCAGTGTCGCGGCGTAGGCGTCACATGCCGCGAAGGTGCGCTCCAGGGCAGCTTCCGAGAAGGCGCCCGAACGATCGACGCCCTCCCCCAGGCGCACGACCGTCATCTCGCGCACGACTTCATCCAGATGTGTGCCGTCCACATCGGCCACGAGCAGGCGGATGCTGTTGGTGCCGCAGTCGATCGCCCCCACCCTCACGAGTCGGACTCCTCGGTGGCGTCCGCGCACGAGTGCCCGACCCACCACTCCCCCACGAGATCGCGCGTCTCATCGCCGAGCGGATTGACGCCGGGACCTGCCGCGAGAGCATGCGCCAGGAGCACGTGCAGGCACTTGACTCGCTCGGGCATACCGCCGGCCGAGACGCCATCGATCTCAGGGACCTCGCCGAGAGCCGCGCGGGCCGCGAGGTAGGCGTCGTGCGCTGCGGAGTACGCATCGCGGAGCTCGGGATCCCCTTCGAGCTGCGCCTCCATGTCGCGCATGACGCCGGTGCCCTCCAATCGACCCACGGCAGAGGACGCGCGCGGGCAGGTGAGGTAGTAGACGGTCGGGAACGGAGTGCCGTCCGACAGGCGCGGC